>JBDUBZ010000418.1:0-2928 GCA_040003745.1 Terriglobia bacterium | reverse complement strand
GGATCTCGTACTTTCGCAAGGCCGCGAGCACGCTGGGCAGATGGAAACGAATGCACCGGGCGGAGAGCCGGACGAAAGGGATGCGCTTGCCGCGGACGAAATTGTCTATGGTCCGAACGCTTACCTGCGCTGCCTGCGCGACCGCCGTTTTTTTTACCAACCCGAAAGCCGTCGGGGCTTTATCGGGCGCATCAAGGCGCTGTTTTGTGCGAGGATATTCTTTCATCGCGCAGAGGCTCGCAAGGACGCGCGTTGCTGGGGGCGTGCCTGAAAGGATCTTTCAGGAACGCCGTTGTGCTGTTGGCCATAACCGATTTCTACACAGGCTCTTACACCCCATTTCTGCCCAGCAATATTTCTTTCAGACGTACTGAAGTACAGGGGCCCACGGAGGCCGGCCTACTTGACTAAAAGCCAAGTCAACGGCTCTTCGTCGCCGGGAAGACGGAACAGATCGTGCATATGTTCAACGACACGCTTCGCGCCCTCTCGCCAAGTCTTTCGATCAAAATATTGAGGGTATGAAGCGAAGCCGTTGCGCCCGGCCTTTTTCCACGGCTCGTCTTCAAGCCTCATCAGCCGCAACGCTTTTAGCGCATTCAACGCGTCCTTCACCTTCGTCATCCCTGCGTGCCGTTCCGCCTTAATATCCTGCAAGGTAGCCCGAAGGCTCTTCATTACGGACTCTTCAATACGTTTGCGCCCGGCCCTTGTGTCGATGGTGAGGATAAAGGTATCGTAACCATCGAGAATCCCCTTGGCATGAGGGAAAATTTGCCGTCTGAGATTGGAATAAGAGTGCTCTTCCCGAACGATTTCTGCAGCCCCATGCTTCATTCCGATGTTTTGTGTGGTCGGCCGGCGTTCGGACGGAATATCACGCCAGGTCCGCACGGGGAAATCGTCGTTGAAAACGAGACTGTACCGATCGGACATTCGGAGGGCCCGGAGCAGAAAAAAATGCGCAACATTCCAGTCTCGATGCGCCTCCACGGCACGCCTCGCGATGATGTCCCGGGCCGAGCGGTCAATGACCCACTTCCAAAAGTGCTCCTCGACGTCGTCATTTAACTCCGGCTCAGTCCTGATAGAAGAGGCCGCCTGGTACGCCTTCATCGCAACCGCTCTAGCCTTCACTGCGGATTCCTTTGCGGCCCGGAGAGTCGCCACGAACCGCCGGATGGTGATGCTTTCCCGCGCCAGTTCATAAACAAGCAGGTCTTGCAGCTCGGTCTTCCGATAGTGCTTCTTGGCATTCGACTGCTGTCCGGACCCCGCGCTGAAATCCCACTCGTTGATAGAGTTCTCGGCTAACCCCGTCTTGATTGGCCCGGCCTTCCAGCGCTGTTCCGCCTCATGAAGTCGGTCTCCTTTCGAGAATCGTTGCCGCCCGGGCACTTCCCAGTAGCGGATGGCAGGAGGAGCGGGTCTCTGGAAATACCGGCGGAAGGCACCAAACTCGATGGGGTCCGGTCCCCGTGCCGCTCGACGCTTCCAACTGTGGATGGAATCAGAATAGCGAACGAGAGCCCTATCCCACGCCTGAAAATCGGGCACAAGGAACCGATCTGTTTCGCGGTATTCCGCTTCACTCGTAGCTGTTACTTGCTTCCTCGGCATGTCTTCAAGGTGGCCAGGGTGTGGACGCCAGTCGAGCATCTCTCCTTGGCGAGTCCGGCATCGGTAAACCTCCAACTCGCCCCGACTGCACCCGGGACGTTGAGGATTGCCCAAGGTGGGACCGAGACAAGATGTTGGGCGCCAGCGTGTGACGGTCGAGCAGCCCGGTAGCCAGGTCTGCGCGACGCGATCCGAACGGAAGGCGCGGCTGGAGAAGGCCCGGGCGCAAGTTGCCGCCAATCGGGCGCAAGACGTCTGGCATCCGCCGTTCGACCCTACGGAAAATGAGTCTTCGATCAAGGGGCTGACAGAATAAACGGGACCAAAACTGACGACTCAATGCGCCCGGCGCGGCGCTGGAAACCCACTAAAGTTCACGGGATACGCAAGCGCGCCGATGAACGCCAAACTACATGAACTCCACACCCTTGGGCGGGCTCGTCGCCGCCGGGACCTCACCCGGACGCCCCGATGCATTGGGCCTCTACCTAAGGACGCTGCGCGGCCAACGGGGAGGCCCTTCGCCGATCTCGGGCAGCGGCAATCCGTTGCCGACGTATTCCGCCGTGCGCGTGTCGAATTTTTGCGAGGCACCCACGGCCGGAGGATTACTCACATCGTAGACGCTGTTATCCACCAGGGCGGCGGATTGCGTGTCCCAGACCATGACGTCCTTCTTGGTGCCAGGAACGCTGCGCGCATCTTTCACCGTGTCGACGGCAACATAGCGCGGAAGTTTCGCCAGCGCGGCTTTCAAGTCCGGCTTCTTCTTCTTTTGTTTTGCCTCCGCTTCCACGGCGCGAATCTGGGCCGCCATGAACGCGCGCGCATTGGCTTCCGCCACCTCACGCTGGTGCTGCGTCGCTTCGCGGCGGACCATCTGCATCTGCGAGGTAAAAATTCGATCCACATCGAGCGCGTAAGTCCCCACCACCACCGGCGGGTTGGAATGCAATACCGAGCCGGGGTCGAATTCGCCACTCGCCGTCGCTGCCGGGCAGTTGACCCACGGCGGCAGGAATACGATGCCGGCGGCAACTGTCACAGAGCTCAAATAGCGGGGCGACAAACTCATTACGGGTGTGGTAAATATGGCAGGCTATTTAAATTTTCGTTTTTAGCAAGGATTATGAGCACTTTCGAGGCCAGTGCGCCCTTTCCGGGACTACGGATCGATTCCGTCCTTTACCGTGTTTCCGAATTGGCAAGAGAGCCAGGCAACTGGACCGCTGCGTAGAATCGGCGACGTGATCAGTGAGGTGCGCGAGATTTCTGGACCACAAAATAAGGAAATCAGCGATGATGGAA
>JBDUBZ010000132.1:0-9910 GCA_040003745.1 Terriglobia bacterium | reverse complement strand
GATCAGGCCCGTAATGCCCGCCGAAGCGCCGATCGATAACACGGGATTCATAACGGTGCTGAACTAGAACCCCGCCACCGTGCCCACGAAGTAAATCACCAGAAAGCGCGACGTTCCATAGAGCTGCTCCACCTGCGCCCCGACGTCATAAAGCACCCAGCTGTTCATAGCGATGTGAAGCACGCCGCCATGCAGGAAGCCGGCCGTTACCAGCCGCCACCACTGGTGCTCAGTCCAGATACTGGGTCCGTATTTCGCGCCCAGCGCCCAGAGCGCGACATTGTTGCCGCCCATACTGCCGCTCAGCCAATAAGTGGCGGCAAAGAAGCCCGCGTTGATGAGCAGTATCAGGACGGTGGTGAAGCGTGCCGCGGGAATGAGGCCCAAAATCGGCGAAGGGTCGCGGATGTCGATCGCCCGCGCCATCACGGGCTGTTCGCAATAGGGGCAGGTCCGGTCGCCCGAGGTGATGAAGGCCCGGCAGTTCGGGCACATGCGACGTTTATCCACGCTTATACACCCCGCTCGGCGTCAGCCATTTCCGTGGCGTATTTCTTTGCGAAGTGATCGGTATCCCGCCGGGCGCCGGTGGAAAGCCGCCACGCCAGCGCCGCCCCGATCACAAGCTTCAGAATTTCCGACCCGGAATAGATTCCGTGATAGGTCCAGAACTTCGAGTTCAGAGGATTTTCCGGCGGCAGGTCGGCAATCTGCCGGCCAAGATCGGTAACCGTGGGTGAAAGCAGGAAATGCTGTATCAGCACGATACCCAGCATGAGCAGAACCCCGCCCAGCAACGGCTTCGAAGGTCTGCCCCCGAAAAGCATACTGAAAAAGAGTCCTGCCGCCACGACAATCTGCACACGTTCCCAGTTTTCGAAAATGCCGTTGTTCTCTTCGCCCGCATTGCGGCGCAGGATGTTACGTTCGCGCGCGCGCCCGATACTAGTCAGTTCCCGCGAGATTTCGACGCTGCCCGGCCGCACCAGAAATCGATCCACGGTCTGAAAATTCTGCGTGACGGCAACATCCGCGAACACACCCGCACCCAGCCAGGCCCCGAGCAGCAGCGCGGAGATCCTACGATACTGAATCACTTCGCAATTGTCTCAAACGGGCAGGCGCATGTTGCAAAATTGGACATGCCGAGCCGAATCCATCTGCCCCTGAGTCTGATCTGTTTCGCGCTGACCGCCGCTGCGCAGACACCGGACGGCGCAAGGTATTTCCCTTTCCGCCAGGTGAATCGCAGCAACGTTGCCCGGCTGAAGGTTGCGTGGACATTCCACACCGGCGACATCTACGTTGGTAGTAGAGGCGGACTGAGAGGCAAGGCTTCGGCGTTCGAATCCACACCGCTTTACGTGGGGGGCGTTCTCTACGTCACCACACCGTTCGGGCGCGTCATCGCGCTCGACGCCGAGCACGGAACGCAGAAATGGGCTTTCGATCCACACATCGATCAGCGCGCGGGCTACGGAGACTTTGCCAATCGTGGCGTCGCCCAGTGGCTCGACCCAAAATCCCACAGGCGTACTCTCTTCATCGGGACGATTGACGGCCGGCTCTTTGCGATCGATGCCGCCAGCGGACGCCCCCTGCCGAACTTCGCCAATGACGGCGGGATCGATCTGAAAAAGGGCTTGCGCCTGCCCGTTCAGGAGGCGGGCGAATACGAAGAGACAGCCGCTCCGGCGGTGATCGGCGACGTCGTGGTCGTTGGTTCCGCTATCGCCGACAACGGCCGCACCGACATGCCGAGCGGCGAAGTGCGCGGTTACGATGTACGAACAGGCAGGCTGCTCTGGACCTTCGATCCCATGCCCGGCACCCGCACCGGAGCGGCCAACGCGTGGTCGGCCATTACCCCCGATCCGGAACATGGCCTGGTCTTCGTACCCACGGGCAGCCCCAGTCCCGATTACTTCGGCGGTGAGCGCAGGGGCAATAATCAATACGCCAATTCCGTGGTGGCGCTCGATGGGCGCACCGGCAGGGTGGTCTGGTCGTTCCAGACTGTTCACCACGATCTCTGGGATTACGATGTGGCCTCGCCGCCCGCGCTGATCACCTCGAAGGGCAAAGCCGCCGTCGCGGTGGGCTCGAAGACGGGCAACCTGTTTATCCTCGACCGTCTGACCGGCAAGCCTGTGTTTGGCGTCGAAGAACGGGCCGTGCCCCAGAGCGATGTGCCTGGCGAGGAATCTTCCCCCACCCAGCCGTTTCCCCTGCTGCCGGCGCATCTGGGTACCACGAAGATGGAACTCTGGGGAGCCACGGAAGAAGATCGTGAGTGGTGCGGGAATGCTGTCGCACAACTCCGGAACGACGGTATGTTCACACCGCCCAGCATCAAAGGATCGCTGCTGTTTCCCGGCAACATTGGCGGCATGGCCTGGGGCGGAGTCGCGTTCGATAAAGTCGGCGCCACCCTGTTCGTGCCCTATAATCGCCTCGCCGCCGTCGCCCGCCTGGTCCCGCGCGGTGAACTCTCCGCAGCGGAGAAGGCCCGTCCCGAATGGGAAACGGGCCAGCAGAAGGGCACGCCCTACGGAATGCAGCGCGTCTTCTTCACGACCCCGAAAGCCTCGCCCTGCACGGCGCCCCCGTGGGGTGTCATGGCCGCGATCGACGCCAACACCGGCAGACTCAAATGGGAAGTGCCGATCGGCAACGTTCCCTGGGCGGGCGATCACCCCGGCTGGGGTTCCCCCGCACTGGGTGGCCCTATAGTGACTGCGGGCGGGCTGGTTTTTCTCGGAGCGACCTTCGATCCGTATCTGAAAGCGTATGACACGGCCACCGGCAGGGAACTCTGGAAGGGCGCTCTGCCAGCCTCTGCGCGCGCGACGCCCATGACATTCGTGGCCGCCAACGGTGTTCAGTACGTGGTGATCGCAGCCGGCGGGCACGACGTTCCGGGTGAAAGGCCGGATGATTCGCTCGTGGCTTTTGCCCTGAGATAGGCATCCTTTGCGGAGAGCCGGGGCGCCTTCCGGCGCGATCCTCGCTCACCTGTGCGCCTCCTTCACATTGAGGCGAGGGGGGAAGTCCGCTAGAATGTAGGATTAATCCAGTAGCGCGTCAGCGTGCAGGGAACAATGTGGAGATGTCGAGGCCGCATCCCTCAAGCTCCGTCCGGTGGAAAGGAAACAGGTTTTCATGATTTCACTCAGGCCATTGCGCCTGAAAGGTGTGGCTGTTTGTGTGTCTGGTCTGCTCGCAATTCACGCGGGGTTGCACGCGCAGACTCCCCCCGCTCCCGCGCCCCAGCAAGCTCCACCTCAACCGACACCAGCCCAACCCGCGCCAGCCAATCCTTTTGAGACGGTGCCCCAGGTGGAAAAGCCGCAGGCGCCTCCTCCTCCTGTGGCTCCGCAGTTTGAAGCCCCCCGTGCCGTTGCTCCCGGCGAACCTGCCGCCGGCCCAGCGATACCGGAAAATGTCATTGAGAGCATTCAGTTTCGGGGCGCCCGCCGCGTTCCGCAGGATACGCTCCGCGCGCTCGTCAGCTCGAAAGCCGGAGACGTCTACAACGAAGAAGCGCTTCGGCGGGATTACATGCTGCTCTGGAACACCAACCGTTTCGACGACATTACGCTCGAAACCGAGAAGGGCGAACGAGGCGGCGTCGTTGTAACTTTTGTCGTTGTTGAGCGGCCGGTGGTGCGCGACATCAAATATGAAGGTTTAAAGTCGGCCTCTACCTCCGACGTGCTTGATCGTTTCAAGGAACGTAAAGTCGGCCTCGTGGTCGAATCCCAGTACGACCCCAATGTAATCAATCACGCAGCCGTGGTCATTAAAGACCTGCTTTCCGAGCGGGGGCATGAATTCGCCACCGTCACCCCGGAGCTGCGGCGCATTCCGCCCGCCTCGCTTGAGGTCATTTTTCAGGTGAATGAAGGCCCGAAAGTGAAGGTGGGCACCATCACTATTACTGGGAACGAGGCGTTTTCTGAGCGCCAGGTCATCCGGGCGATGAAAAATCTGAAGCCCATCGGAATTCCGTATTCCATCTACTTCGAAGATCTCTTCGCGAAGACCTACGACAAAGACAAGCTTGAGGAAGACAAGGAACGCGTCCGCGACGCTTACCAGAAAGACGGCTATTTCACCGCCAAAGCGCTCGAACAGACCGTCCATCTTCATCCCACGGGCGGAGCGCACGGCCAGTGGCACATTCCCCTGCTTCTGGAGAACAAGCCCGGCCTGGCGCAGGATATCACCCTCCCGGTCGAAGAAGGCCAGCGTTACTACCTTGCGAAGCTCGATTTCACCGGCGTCAAGCTCTTTCGCTCGACCGAGTTCATGAGCCGCATCTTTCAGATGCAGAAGGGCGATGTCTTCTCGACCGAAAAGCTGCGCAACGGTCTCAAGCAGATGACCAAGCTCTACGCCCAGTTCGGGTACATCGACTACGTGGGCGAGCCGCAGATCGATATCGAGCCAAACTCCAACAAGATCGACCTCACGCTCAACGTCGATGAATTCAAACAGTTTTTCGTCCGTCGCATCGATTTCGCGGGGAACACCACCACCCGCGATAAGGTGATCCGCCGCGAACTGCTGATCGATGAAGGCGACGTTTACAATTCGACGCTCTGGGATGCGAGCATTCTCCGGCTGAATCAGCTCGGTTATTTCGAAACGCTGAAAGAGACTGAAGCCTATACGCTGAACCGTAATCCCGGCAGCAACACCGTTGATATCACTCTGAAGGTGAAGGAACGCGGCAAGAACTCCATCAGCCTTAACGGCGGGGTTTCCGGAATCGCCGGGACGTTCGTCGGTATGAATTATTCCACCAATAACTTCCTGGGACTGGGTGAAACGCTCAGTATCGGCGGCCAGGTGGGCACGCTGACTGACGATGTCAGTATAGGTTTCACCGAGCCTTACCTTTTCGACCGGCCCATGCAGGCGGGAGTCTCGCTCTATCTCCGCCGATTCGACTACAATCAGGGCCGGCAGATTTCACTTTTGCAGGGCGTTGACGTAACCGGGTTTTATAATGCGCTGGGCAGCGCCAACGTTCTGAACTACATCCAGAATTCGAAGGGCATCTCTCTCTCTCTGAGCTATCCCATCAAGCGCAGTTTTGCGCGCCTCGGCCTGTCGATCGGTTATGACGATTCGAGTATTGTCACCAAATCGGCCGGCGCGCTGACGTATTTTACTTATCTGAACTTTCAGGGTGTCAGCGGTCCGAATGCTCTGAGCGGCATCAAAACCGCCAGTATTACGCCTTCCTATACATTCAACTCGAAGAATAATTACCAAAACCCAACGGCGGGCAAAAGCATCTTCTTCTCTATGCAGATTGCCGGCAGCATTCTGGGCGCGAACGTCAACACTCTTCGACCCACTTTCGACGGCCAGTACTATCACATCAGTCCGCGTTGGCACAAAAACGTGCTCGCGTTCCATCTGAGCGCTTCCACTATGCTCGGTTACGGCGGAAAAGTGGCGCCGCCTTTCTCCCGCACCTTCATGGGCGGTGAAAATGACGTCCGCGGTTTTGAGTTCTACTCGATCACTCCCGTGGCCTACATCCCGAGCAGTGCCACGGCGCAGATCCTCAATCCCGATGGCTCGCAGCGCAGTCAGAAGAACCTGATCAACGGCGTCCCCACGCTGACAACCGTACAGCAGGCCGTGCCCGTCTATCAGATCATCACACCGGGGGGCGATACCCAGACGGTGTTCAATTTCGAATACCGCATTCCGGTCTTCGGCCCCGTGACGCTCGCGCCGTTCTTCGACGCCGGCCTCAACAAGGTGCTCTACAGCAATCAATTGAAAGTGAATGAGGGCCAGATCGCCAGCCTGAACGATAGTTTCCCTGGCGCGGCTTTTCAGGAAAAAGTGAAAATCGCCCCCGGGACCCAGGCCATCCGCATGTCTACCGGCCTCGAATTACAGGTCGTGCTGCCCATAGTGCAGGCCCCGTTCCGCATATACTGGGCGTACAATCCGGTGGTTGTCCGGCAGTACCTGCAGCCGCCGATCGTGATGGACCGGTCTATGTTCCCGAACCAGACTACATTCCTGAACGCCGTTCAGTCGAGTTCTCCGGCATATCCGGACTTTGAAAAGCACAGCACGTTCCGATTTACAATTGGCAGAACGTTTTAGGAAATCCAAAGGAGCAACACCAGTTGAGAAGTAAATTTATTGCCGTCTCCGCGCTCGCCTTCACGGTCAGCCTGAGCGCCTGGGCTCAATCCCAGAAAATCGCCGTGATCGATATGCAGGGGGCGATCCTGCAGACCAAAGAGGGCCAGAAGGCCAGCGGCGAACTGAAGGCCAAATTCGGGCCCCGCGAAGACGACTTCAACAAGCGCGGGCAGGCTCTCACCGCTAAACAGGATCAATACCGCAAAGCGGCCGCGACGATGAGCGACGATGCCAAGGCCGCGGCCGACCGCGATATCGCCCTCGCCTCGCGCAACCTGCAGCACGATGTCGATGACGCCAAGGCCGACTTCCAGACTGAAGAGAATAAGCTCCTCGGGGCCATTATGAGCCGCATGCAGGCCGTTCTCAATAAGTATGCGAACGATAACCAGATCACGATGATCGTCGATATCAGCTCGCAGCCGAACAACCTGCTGTTCGCCGATCAGTCCGCCAATATCACTACGGCCATTATTTCGCTCTATGACAAGACGGAGAACACGCCCGCTCTGACCGGACCCGCGCCCGCCGCGAAGGCGCCGGCTCCGCAGGCCCCTGTGCGCAAGCCGGGCACTCCGGCCGCTCCGGCGCCCAGGCCCAAATAAGGATTTCATCCATGAAGTCAGTCATGAATAAGACAGCGTTGAAAGCCCCGGCACTGGTCCAGGTTGCCCTGTCGGTCCTCTTTGCCCAGGGCTTGTTTGCGCAAGGTCTGGTTTCTCAGAAAATCGCCGTGATCGATATGCAGAGCGCGCTCATCGGCACCAAAGACGGACAGTTGGCCGTTACCGAGCTGCGTACACGATTCACAGCCCGCAGTGACGCGCTTGAGAAGATGCAGCAGGATCTGCAGGCGAAAACGGATCAGTACCGCCGTACGCAGAACACCATCAGCGAGACAGCCAAAGCTACCCTTGAGCGGGATATCGCGGCGCTGACTCGAAATAGCGAGCGCGAAGGGCAGGATCTGAAGGAAGAGACCGATCAGGCGGAACAGAAGATGGTCACCGATCTCGGCGCGCAGGTAATGCAGGTTCTCACGAAGTATGCGACCGACAATCACTACACGATGGTTTTCGATGTGAGTGGTCAGCCGCCGAATATCCTCTACGCTTCGAACACCATTGACATTACGCGCGAGATCGTCGCTCTCTATGACAAGCAGTCGGCGACCGCGCCACCTCATGCTGCCGCAGCTCCGGCCGCGAGACCCGCGGGAATTCCTTCCGGCGCCATGGCGCCCAGGCCGGCTCCGCTTCCAGGCACACCAGCCGCACCGAAAAAATAGCAGACCGCCAGGCGGTGTTACGCTGGAATCCATGGCGGGCCGCGCGATGAAAACTTTTTTCGCCTTCGGATTGACTCTTTTCCTTGCCGCCGGAGCTGAAGGGCAGATGCGGATGCCGGCGGCCGCAACACCGCGCGTGGGCATGGCTTCAGCCGGAGCGGTTCGCGCCGGGGTTGTGCGTCCCGGAGCGCCCAGTATCGCGCCTCGACCTACACAGCCTCTTGGGGCTTTTCCCTCTTATGCCAGCAGCCGTCCACTGGGTGGGATTGTTGGTACTCTTCCCGCCTTCCCATCCTCGTCGGCTCCCGCCCGGCGCCGAGGCCACCATCGCGAATTCCCCCGCTACGTCGGCCCTGTCTATTACGTCCCGAACGCCTTCGATGCGGTGTATAACTACAGTTCCCAGGATTACGGCGCCGCACCCGAGGCGCCCCCCTCGGAGCCACAACACGTGATCGTCAATCAATATTTTGCTACAACGCCCACCGCCTTATCGGCGCGGGAAGAAGCCGAGCGTCCCGCGGCAGGGGAGCAACCGGCAAATCCGGGCGATCCCATAGGACCCGTTGAAAATTATTATCTGATCGCTTACAAGAATCACACGATCTATCCGGCGCTGGCATGGTGGGTGGAAGGGGACACGCTGCACTACGTCACCACGCACAACACTCATAATCAGGCATCCATCGCTTTGCTCGATATCGAGCGGACGACAAAGCTCAACGCCGACCGCGCCATTCCCTTTTCTCTTCCAGGCCGATAGCGCGGCGCTGCCGAGTGCCGGGTAATCAAGACTGGGTAGCGCCGTTGGCGGCCTGACCGGCGTCGAGTATTTTCCGCACCCGGTCCGTCAGGTTCGTCGGCGCGAACGGCTTCTGCAGGAATGTCATTTCATCGGGTTGCGGTCCCCCGGCCTGAAAGACATTGCCCGTGTATCCCGAGATGAAGAGCAGCCGCGTCGCTGGGCGATCTTTCAAAAGCCGCAGCGCAAAATCCGTCCCGTTCATCTGCGGCATCACGATGTCGGTAATCAACAGATCGATGGCGCCTTCGTGGCTTCGCGCGATTTCGAGCCCCTCGGGACCGCTCGCGGCCACCAGTACGCGATAGCCGCGCCGCTCCAGCGCCATATGCACCATGCGGCGGACCCCTTCTTCGTCCTCGACCAGCAGAATCGTCTCATGGCCGCCGTGAGCCTCCACCGCCTCCGGCCGCTGCTCGGTCGGCTCATCCTGCACGCGGGGCAGATAGACTCGAAACGTCGACCCCTGGCCGGGTTCCGAATGCAGAGTGATCGTTCCTCCCCACCTCCTGACGAGTCCATGAACGGTAGACAGCCCCAATCCCGTTCCGTGGCCCGAGGGCTTGGTCGTAAAGAACGGCTCGAACACGCGCGCGCGGGTCGCCGAATCCATTCCGGTACCTGTATCCGCTACCTCGAGCATCACGTAACTTCCGGGCTTTGCAACAACACCATCTGATGCCCCGTTCGCTCCCAGTTCCACGTTGGCGGTGCAGATATCCAGCCTCCCGCCGCCCGGCATGGCATCGCGGGAATTGATCGCAAGATTCATGAGCACCTGCTGGATCTGCCCGGCATCCGCGTGGATGCGCCCCGCGTCGGCGGCCTTCTGGATGCGCAGTTCAATGTGCTCGCCAATGAGACGGCCCAGCATGGCGACAGTCTGATCCACGATCCGGTTGACCTCGACAATCTTCGGCTGGACCGGTTGCCGTCGGCTGAACGCCAGTAGCTGCGATGTCAGTTCAGCCGCTCGCTCGCTGGCCTTCAGTATCTGTTCAATCGCCGTCCGGTCCTTCTCCGCGGCCACTTGCGAAGAGCCGAGCAGCATCTGGCTATAACCCACAATGATTGTCAGAAGATTGTTAAAATCGTGCGCAATGCCGCCGGAGAGCATTCCCAGCGCCTCCATCTTCTGCGCTTGCCGCACCTGTTCCTGAACGTTGGTCCGGGCCGTCGCATCGCGGATCGAGATCATCAGTAGCGGCGCCTCCGGCTCGAACGCCACAATCAGGTCGGCCGCGATGACAACGCCGGAACGGTTCCGAAAGGAACAATTCTCAACCGTGGACGGCGCAGTTGAGGTTGTCCCCTGTTTTATCAGGGCCTGGAGCTTAGTCAGATCCTGCGGTGCAAGAAGATCCCGAAGGCTGTAGCGGCTCAGATTCTCACGTGTATCGCCAATCAGGGCGAGCGCCATGCGGTTCGCCGCCGTCACATGCAGACCTTCAAGGGAGACCGCGATCAGCGCCTCCGGCGCCGCCTCGAAAAGCATATTCGCAGGCTGTGGAACTTTCGACTTTGGTTGAATTGACGAACCCTCGCTAATGAGCGTACTGTGAAGGGCTGCGAGGCACAATAACCTAAGGCACGCTGGGGGTACTTGAAGCCACACCCGCCCTACTACGACTGTGGAATTA
>JBDUBZ010000131.1:0-9942 GCA_040003745.1 Terriglobia bacterium | reverse complement strand
GCCACCAGAGACACCAGGCTCTTATCCCCGGCAATCACCGTCGGAGTCGCAAACGTCAGGCAGGGATTCTCCATACCGCCGAAGGGAAAACTGGGCGGCAGCACCAGGACGTCGTATCGGCCCCAGCGGTAAGGGCCGTAAAGCTTCTCCGCCGCCTCGAGCATCTTCTCCATATCGGAGAATTCGGTCGCCGCTTTGTCCACCACCGTCGGCTCCGCCCAGACACCACTGCGAGGGCCCGTGGCATGGAATTTCAGATCCCCTACCGCGAGAGCAATCAGATAAGCCGGCACCGGCTTATCCATCACAAAGTGGCAATCGGCGGTGTCCGGACAGTTCACTGCGCTCATCAGCGCTTTCAGCCCGGCAGGTGTTTTGACGCGAGCTTCCCAGGTGGCCCGAACGCCGGGCGAATCCTGCAGTGGTATCCAGCTGCGCGCCAGATTCGGTTCAGACTGCGTGTAGAGGAACGGATGCTGTTTGCCGGCGGTCTGATCGGATGTAAGCCACTGCAGAGCCGAGGCCGCGCTCGGGCTTGTGGAATAGCGAATACGTACAAATCGCGTGTCGGGCGAAAGATCGATGCGCAGCGGAGTGCCGAGCAGGGTATCCGTTTTGCCCGTACTGAAACCCGTTTCGTGGAAGGTAGTTCCATTCGGAGAAACCTCGGTTTCGTCGATCTGCAGCGCGCGCGTGTCGAGGATCAGTTGTTTGATGTTTTTTCGAAGCCTGTCGACGGTCAGCACCACGGTGCCGCGAATGGTGCGCTGGTCGAAGAGAACTTCGAGATCGAGATTGAGATGTGTGACCCGGACCTGATCCGGATTACCGAAGGAATGAATGTCTTTCACGACCGGGTTCGCCTCTTTCCCCTGTTTAGAGCAGGACGTGATCAGCATCACAAGAAAGCACGCTGTAAATACACGCATGAACTTTCGATGCTCGCACACGTGTGCTTGCAAGCGGGTAAGCGAATCAGTCGCCGGCGGTGGCGCGCCAGGCTTTAGCGAGGCTCCGCTCTTCCAGCAGCAGGCGGCGCAGCGTGCGCAGATCGTTGAGGATCCGGCGGCTGCATGTCATGTGGTTCTCCAGCTTGGTCATGTTGAAGCGAACCAGCTGCAGCGCCTCTTTCTTGCGCGCTTCACCGTCGGCGCCAGCCAGGGCGATGTCGGCTTCGACTTCGGCCAGCGCTTCCTGAATGGCCTCGGCGAGCAGCGAAACGTAATGGTGGGAGTTTTCGATGTTATCGAACGGGGTTTCCGAGCGGTGACGACTCATGCGGCGGACCTCCCTGGGGCTGATCCGCCTCGTGGCGGTTCAGTAACGCAATCGTTGTATATCTTCTCATGAAAACTACGCTGGGGCTGCACAATCGTAGTTGCGGAATCGAATTGTTGAATCGCGAACGAGTCGGTACTATTAGTTTTTTTTAAGGGCAATCCGGCGGAATCGGCACCCAATGGCGGATCTCAATTCTTCTCGTAACATCCTGACTCTGCGACCAAATGGTATCCGGACGCGAAACAATATTCAGTACTTAATTTCTCGAAAGGCGTATATTAAACAGGGGTTTTTGCGCCCGAAATCCCATGTTTGGAAGGGCGTGTTCCCGCTTAACGTTCCAGCGCCTTATTTTCAATCATTTGGCGCGCTCCAGATTTGGATTTCCAAGTGCCAATGTAATCCTTATGACAATTGCATTCAAGGGACTGCTGCGCGGTTCCCGCTTGATCGCCTCCCTGACGCTGCTCGGGGTCGCCGTGATCCTTGCAACTCCGGGATTCGGCCAGGCGATCAGCGGCAACGTGGTAGGGACTGTGTACGATTCTTCAGGAGGTGGCGTTCCCTCCGCCACGGTCACCGCGAAAAACGTCGGTACCAGTGTCAGCTACCGCACTACAGCCAACGGCCAGGGCGAATACAGAATCGAAAATCTCCCGCCCGCCGAGTACGACATTACGGCCACTGCCACGGGATTCACGGGTTCGACCATCAAAACGGTGCCGATTCAGCTGAATCAGAGCGCGACTGCAAACTTCACCCTGCAGCCCGGCACTGTGTCGACAACTGTCGAAGTGACTTCCGCAGGCGCTATTATCGACACGACTTCCGTTCAGATTCAGAACTCTTACGGGATTCGCCAGGTCGAAGATCTTCCCCTCGCGAGCACTTCGGGCGGCGCGACCAACGGCAGCGGAGTCATCAATCTTTCATACCTGCAGGCGGGCGTCGCCTCGAGCGGCGGCGTGGGTTACGGGGCAGGGCCCTCGGTTGGCGGCCAGCGGCCCACAAACAACAACTTTACTGTGGATGGCGTTGACAACAACAACAAATCCGTCACAGGCCCGCAGGTGTTCGTTCCCAACGATGCCGTGGCTGAGTTCACTCTGCTCCAGAATCAGTTCCGCGCCGAATATGGCCATTCTTCGGGCGGCCAGTTCAGCACTATCGTCCGGTCGGGTACCAACGAATATCATGGGCGGTTATTCGACTATTTCCAAAACCGCAAATTGAACGCGATCGATCAGATTTTGAAAAACAACGGCGCCACCTCGAATCCGCGCTTCGATCAGAATCGTCTCGGTATTACCGGAGGTGGCCCGATCATCCGCAACAAGTTCTTCTTCTTCGCGGATTTTGAATACAGCCCACTCGGAAACTCAAGCACTCCAGGTGCGCTCTTCGCTCCCACCGCGGCCGGCTATGCGAAAGCCGCAACCATCTCGACGGTAAACCAGACCAACCTGAACGTCCTTAAAACCTATGCGGTGGCTCCCGCCGCCACGGCCGGCGCGCCGGTAGTTACCGTGGCCGAGCAAAACATCGAAATCGGCAGCCTTCCGGTGATCGCGCCCAACTTCACGAATTATTTTTACGGGGTCGCCAGTTCGGATTACAATATCTCGGATCGCGATCAGATTCGCGGCCGTTTCATTTACAACCGCCAGGATGGCCTCGACACAGTCGCCAACCTGCCCGCCTTTTATGTGCCCGTTCCAGTCAGGAATTACCTTGCGACTCTTACGGAGTACCACACATTTACACCGTCGCTTATCAATGAGTTGCGCATTGGCTTCAACCGGCTGAACCAGTTCTACCCGGTGGGCCCGCAGACTTTCCCCGGCCTCGACGCCTTCCCCAACCTCGTATTCAACGATATCGGCCTGCAGCTGGGCCCGAATGCCAATTTCCCCCAGGGCAGTGTTGCGAACCTCTATCAGGGATCGGAGAACCTTAGCTGGACCCATGGCAGGCACTCCTTCAAGTTCGGCTACGAGTTCCGCGATTACATCGCGGTTACCTCGTTCACTCAGCGTGTTCGCGGCGATTATCAGTACGGCAAACTTGCACTGTTCCTGACGGACCAGTTTCCCGATTCGGTCAATCAGCGCAGCCTCGGCAACCCTCTTTTTTATGGCGACAACCTGGCAAATTACTTTTTCGCGCAGGATTCGTGGCGCGTCACCCCGCGTCTGACCGTCGATCTGGGCCTGCGCTACGAACGCACCGGCATTCCCCTCGGCGCTCGTCAACAGAACTTAAACGCTATCTCGACCGTCCCCGGCCTCCTCGATTTCCGTTCTCCGAAAATGGATAACACGGGCTTCGGTCCCCGCGTCGGCATTGCCTACACGCTCGATCCGGCAGGCAATACGGTGATCCGGGCCGGCTTCAGCCGCGCCACTGATGTCATCAACGACAACCTGCCGCTGAACAGCCCGCCGCCGCAGTTCACGACCAACGTAACTCTTCAGGGCGTCACCGGCTCTGACTTCCTGAAGAACGGTGGAATCACCAGCGCCAACGCCACAGTGGGGACACTCACAGCCGCCCAGGCGCGAGCGAAGACAGCTTATTACCTGGCGGATCAAACGATCCCCTACTCTCTCAATTGGACCCTGGGAATCGAGCACATTATCGCGAAGGATTATACTCTCGAAGTTCGCTACGTAGGTACCCGCGGTATCCATGAACTGCTCCAGCAGCAGATTGACCGCCTGAATACGCCCGTGAACGCCAACCGCAACATTCCGACGTTCCTCACAGCCCCAAGCGCCGCCACCCTTGCTGCCCTGCCACTGACCGTCGGCCAGCTTCGGCCGAGCGCCGCCAACGGAAATGCCACAGCCGCAGGAGTTTTCGTGGATCCCCAGTATCTCGCCGCTGGTTTCACCCAGCCCATTACCACCTACACCCCGCAGGGCTGGTCCACCTATCACGGGCTAAGCGTGCAGATGAAGCGACGTTTTACCAACGGCTTGTTATTCCTGGCCGCTTATACCTGGAGCCACAACATAGACAACTCCACGGCAACTCTTAACAGCAGTACTCTCTCTCAGCGCCGCGTGCAGGATTTCGGCAACGTGGCGGCCGAGAAAGCGGATTCCGCTCTCGATCGCCGGCATCGCTTCACCTTCTCGTCCGTTTATGACTTGCCCCTGTTCAAGACCAGCAACAACTGGGTCGTTAAGAATATCGTCAGCAATTGGGAAATCGCACCCGTCTACACCTACGAATCGCCCGAATATTTCACCGTCACCAGCGGTGTGAATGGGAATTTGAATGGCGACTCCGGCGGTATCTACCGGACCGTGTTGAATCCGGCCGGCGTCGCCAGTACCGGCAGTGATGTGTATGGTCTCGATCGCAGCGGGAATGTGATCCGGCCCACCAACATCGCCGGGGCGGCAAATGTTGTGGCCTGGGTTGCCAACAATCCGAATGCCCGCTACATTAAGGCCTCGTTCGGAGCGTACGCAAACTCGGCGCGCAACACCGAGCGTACTCGGCCCATCAACGACGTGGACGTCAACCTGCGAAAGCGGTTCAACTTTACCGAGAAGCGCAGTTTCGAATTCTCCGCGCTCGCGTTTAACGTTTTCAATCACCCGCAGTTTATTCCGGGGTCGATCAATAATGCTGCCCGCGTGTCCTCGCTGGGAGCTGCCTCGTACGTCACTGTTACCAACGTGAACTTCAATAACCCGGAAAAGGTGTTCACAAGCAACGCTCGCACCGTACAGCTTGTCGCTAAACTGATTTTCTAGCGCGCAAAAACGCTGTTCATAACCGGCCGGTCCGCTCTCCTCAGGCGGACCGGCCTTTTTTTGTGTCACTCGCTACAATCAAGAAACGAATGTCAATGGTCATTGTGGGCTCCGTCGCTTATGACGGAGTCGAAACCCCTCACGGTAAAGTCGAGCGTATGCTCGGCGGCGCCTGCACTTACATAGCGCTCTCCGCCAGCTTCTTTACGCAGCCGAAAATCGTTGCGGTTGTCGGAGACGATTTTGCCGACGAAGATACGAGTCTTCTTGCCTCCCGCGGCATCGATCTCGACGGTCTGGAGCGCGTGCCAGGCAAGTCGTTCTTCTGGGCCGGGCGCTATTCGCCGGACATGAACGATCGCGAAACGCTCGTGACGGAACTCAACGTTTTCGCCGACTTTAATCCTAAACTGCCGGAATCCTACAAGTCGTCGCCCTATCTGCTGCTCGGCAACATCCAGCCGGCGCTGCAGAGTGCGGTGCAGGCTCAGATGAATGGTTCGCTGCGGCTGGTGGGTGGAGACACCATGAATTACTGGATCTCCGATTTTCGTGACGACCTGCTCAAGACCATCGCCAACTGGGATTTTCTGCTCATCAACGATTCCGAAGCCCGCATGCTGTCAGGCGAAACCAATCTGAAGAAGGCCGCAGCCAAAATCCTGAGCATGGGACCCAGCACGCTGGTCATCAAGCGCGGGGAATACGGCGCCATTTTATGGCGCGAAGAGGGACATTTCATGGTTCCTGGCTACCTGCTTAAAGATGTTTTCGACCCCACGGGCGCGGGTGATTGTTTTGCCGGCGGCTTCATGGGTTACCTCGCGGGAAAGGGAATCGACCTTAAGAGCGACCGCGCCGACCACAACGAAATCCGGCGAGCCGTCATCTATGGTTCGGTGATGGGCAGCTTCTGCTGCGAGTGTTTCGGCGTTGATCGTTTCCGCACGCTGACGCGCAGTGAAATCGATGCCCGCTTCGACGAATTCAAAGCGTTCACGTCGTTTTAGGGGTAGCTCCAGGGCCGGCTCCGACGACGCGTTTGGAGCCGTAATTCTCTGTTTCGCGATCGCCCTCGCGATCATGGCCGCAGCCGTTGCCTGGTTCAACCGGTCCGGAGCCACTCTCTATTCGGGTGACGCCGAAGCGCATCTCAACATCGCCCGCCGCATCGTCGATTCGCGCACCCCTGGCTGGGACCAGCTCGGCACAACCTGGCTGCCGCTGCCGCATCTGCTCATGCTGCCCTTCGTCCGCAACGACTGGCTGTGGCAGACCGGACTCGCGGGCGCAATTCCTTCCGCAATCTGCACCGCGCTCGCCACCGCGTTTCTGTTCGCAGCCGTTCGTCGAATCTTCGGGAGCGCCTTGTCGGCGTCGGTAGCGGCGGCGGTATTCCTGCTCAATCCCAACACTCTCTACCTCGGCTCGGTTCCCATGATGGAACCAGTGCTTTTTGCGTCCCTCTGCGCGCTGCTCTTTTTCACGGTGCGATTCACCGCAACCCGCGGCTGGGGATCTCTCGCCGGAGCCGCCCTCGCCGCCTGCGCGGGAACTCTGACCCGGTACGAAGTCTGGTTTCTGCTGCCCTTCATCGCCGCCTATATATGGATAAAAGGTGGCGAACGGCGATGGCTGGCGGCTGCCTTTTTTTGTGCGGTCGCAGGAGCCGGGCCGGCTCTCTGGCTCGCGCACAATCGCTGGTATTTCGGCGATGCCTTGTACTTCTATCGCGGGCCATGGTCCGCTATGGCCATCCAGGGGCGCCAGGCTTATCCGGGCAAAGGCGACTGGCGAGCCGCCGCCCAGTATTACTTCACCGCGGGGGAACTGATTGCCTCTCTGCCCGGTCTGCTGCTGGGCGCCGCGGGCACTATCATTGCCTTGTCTCGCCGCGCTTTCTGGCCGATATTGCTGCTGACCCTTCCTCCCGCGTTTTATATATGGAGTATTCACTCCTCCGGCACGCCCATACACGTGCCCAGTCTCTGGCCGCACGCCTGGTACAACATCCGCTACGCCATGGCTCTCCTGCCTTTGATCGCCCTGGGGGCGGCTGCTATCGCAAGATTTGGACGTCCCGCGGCAGCTCTCGCCGTTGTCGTTGCCCTTGGTCCATTCCTCATTCAC
Source organism: Terriglobia bacterium (assembly GCA_040003745.1). Taxonomy (GTDB): domain Bacteria; phylum Acidobacteriota; class Terriglobia; order Bryobacterales; family Bryobacteraceae; genus BOG-234. Next base: position 2,764 of record JBDUBZ010000131.1, on the reverse strand, counting down.
CCCCGGGACCATGCCATCACCTGGCAGGAAGCCGAAATAAACTCTCGCGGACGGCGTGAATGGACCGCCCAGGCGGTCGCCTTTCTGCGTTCCGCAGCCGGTCCCCATGAGACCTTCTTCACCAGCTTTGGAGACCTGACCGCGATCTACCGCACGGCGGGCATCCACTTACGCGATACCCTCACTGGCGACAACGGAGTTGAATTCCTGGCCGCGTCCTCTCTCCCGCAGCTCATGCTTCACACCGACTGGGCGGTCGTAATGGGCGGGGACGAAGTGCAGGGCGCTATCGATAAAGCCAGGCTGCATGGCCCGCGCTATGAGCTGAGTGACCGTATCATCTTAAAAGGCCCAAAAGGCCAGCCTGTAATCGAGATCTATCATCGAAAAAATGAAAGTCCCCTTCGTTAAACTGCACGGCGCCGGCAATGATTTCCTGCTGACCGAAACTGCGCTCGCGCCCGCGCAGAATCTGGAATCCATCGCGATCGCCATTTGCGACCGGCACACCGGCGTCGGTGGCGATGGCTGGATGCTGATCGACTCCGCCGCTAACCCGGAGACAGGTTTTGACGCGGCGATTCGCCTGTTTAATTCGGATGGCAGCGAGCCCGAGCTCTCGGGCAACGGAACCCGTTGCGCCGCAGCGTATCTCGCTCGCCAACGACCCCTCCAACGCGCGTTTCGCATCCGCACCGGCGCCGGAGTCAAACATCTTGAACTGATGACGGGCGGGTTTCCGCACTACGAGTTCGAAATGAACATGGGCGACATAAGCGTCACCGAATTGCGCGCCGTCGTACATGGTCGTGACGCCGTTATCCTCGATTGCGGAAATCCCCAGTGCGCGCTCCCCGTTCAGGACTTCGATTTCGACTGGCGCGCTCTCGGAAAACTGATCGAATGGGATGCCCGCTTCCCGAAACGCACCAATGTCTCGTTCCTGAGAACGGTTGACCGTCATACCATCGAAGTACGCTTCTGGGAGCGCGGAGCGGGGGAAACGAACAGCTCGGGCACGGGGTCGACAGGAGCCGCCATGGCCGCCATCGCGCGGGGCGTGGCCGATAGTCCCGTGACTATCCTGACGCCTGCGGGTCCCCTGCTGCTGCGCGTCGAAAACGGCGTCTATCTGACGGGTCCCGCCGAATTTATCGCGGAAGGAAGCTACTTCTATGGGAAAATATCTGCTGAATGAGTAAGTTATCGGCAATCGCCGCCGCAGACCCCACAGCCCCAATCGGTGTGGCAATCGACTCGGGGGCCGAAAAGTCTCTGGCTGAAAAGATCCGGTCGAAGCGCGCCCGCGTCGGCGTCGTCGGTCTGGGCTATGTCGGGCTTCCGCTTGCCGTCGAGTATGCAGAAGCCGGATATCACGTCGTCGGGATAGATCTCAGTGAATCGAAGACTGCAAAAGTGAACGCCGGAGATTCCTACATCGCCGACATTCCCTCCGAAGTACTCGCGCCGCTGGTAGCGAGCGGCCATTTGCGGGCGACAACCGACTTCGCCGCGGTCGCCGACCTCGACACCGTCAACATCTGCGTTCCCACGCCACTGCGCAAGACCAAAGATCCGGATATGAGTTACATCGTCTCCGCCACCCAGGAGATCGCCCGGTACTTTCATCCCGGAATGCTGGTGATTCTCGAATCCACAACTTACCCGGGCACTACGGCCGAACTGGTACTGCCGATGCTCGAAAAATCCGGACTGAAAGTCGGCGAGGATTTCTTTCTTTGCTTTTCACCCGAGCGCGTCGACCCCGGCAACGTTAAATTCCAGACGAAGAACATCCCGAAAGTAGTTGGCGGGACCACCCCTGCCTGTACGGAGCTCGGCCGTCTCTTCTACCAGCAGGCGCTTGAAACCGTGGTTCCCGTGAGTTCGACTCAGGTTGCCGAAATGGTGAAGCTGCTGGAAAACACTTTCCGGATGATCAATATCGGGCTCGTCAATGAAATTGCCATTATGTGTGACGGGATGGGGATCAACGTCTGGGAGGTGATCGAAGCGGCAGCCACCAAGCCATTCGGTTTCATGCCCTTTTATCCCGGGCCGGGTCTGGGCGGGCACTGCATTCCGATTGACCCGTTTTATCTGTCCTGGAAGAGCAAACAGGCCGGTGTGGAAGCTCGCTTTATCGAACTCGCCGGCTACATCAATGGCCAGATGCCTCACTTCGTTGCTACCAAAGTGCAGAACGCGCTGAATGACGTGGGCAAGCCCGTCAAGGGCTCGAAGATCCTGGTTTACGGCGTCGCCTACAAGCGCGATATCGACGATGTCCGCGAATCGCCGGCCCTCGACATCATTCACCTGCTGCAGCGCCGGGGAGCCGTCATTTCCTTTATCGATCCTTTTGTGGACAGCATCCGCCTCGAAAACGAAACGCTCGCAGGGAGCGGCCCTGAAGCTGTGGCCGAGGCCGACTGCGTGGTGATCGTTACCGATCACTCGAGTTTCGATTATCCGGCGCTGGTGCGCGACGCCAGTCTCATTGTCGATACACGCAACGCGTTGAAAGGGATTCAGTCCCCCAGAATTTCCCGGCTATAAAAAAGGCAGCGATCCGCTTCGGGGATCGCTGCCCTTTACGCTTCACCGGCTGCTTCCGAAGTTGAAGTACGCTGAAAAACCCGGTCTCCGCGACTGTTGCCCGTAATTGTAGTTATAGGCCGGCGCCTGGTAGTAGTTGGGCGTGTAATTGTAAGCCGGCGCCTGATAATCCTCGCGATACGACCGACTTTCACGTTCGTCGCGG
>JBDUBZ010000130.1:0-9978 GCA_040003745.1 Terriglobia bacterium | reverse complement strand
GTTTTGGTGGAATGGATTTCTTTGGTGGCGTCACTGGTGAGCGAAACGTTCGCCCCCGGAATCACCGATCCGGAAGAATCCACTACGCTGCCCGACAGGGTGCCGGTTGTCACCTGGCCCATCAGCTGATGCCCGGCAGATGCGAGGCACAGCAGAAAAACAGCTCTTCTCATGAATTTACCCCTTTATTACGACTACTAACGAAAAACGATGAGATGATGCTATCACCGGTCTTGACAAAAAGGAAGCGGTTATTTTAGCCACGGCCTTGCGCTGTAAATCACTGAATTCGCAATATAATGTGCTTGCTCCGAGGGAGTCTTATTGACCAGAGTTCGCGCGGCTGCCGTTCTCGCAGTTTTTGTTTCCGCCTCCCCGCTGGTCGCCCAGCGGGGAGCGCCCATTCCGCAGCAGCTAACGTTCACGCCGTACCATGCGAGCGGTATTTACGCCGTTGGCGAGACTGTTGGCTGGGTTGTTACCCCCGGCCCCGTGGCGCCGGCCTACAGCTTCAAGTGGACCGTTCGCCGAAACAACGCGGTGGTACTGAAAGAGGGCAACCTCGACCTGTCTTCGGGCCGCGACAAGATTGAGATTGAGGCTGGCGAGCCCGAGATGATTTACGTGGCGATTGAGCCGGTGGCGAAGCTCGCTGCCGAACCGGCGGACGTCCCCGTGGCTGCGTTCACAGGCGGTAATACGGGCCGGAACAATGGACGCTATGCCGTGGGGGCCGCGGTCGCGCCCACCAGGATAGGCCTGTCAACGGCGCGCCCCGCCGACTTCGACACGTTCTGGGATGGCAAACTGGCGGCTCAGGGGAAGATCCCGATTCACCCTGTGCTGACAGCGGTTGAGACCGATGTCCCCGGCATTGAGATGAACACCCTTGTTCTCGATGCGCTCGGCTCACATACGCAGGGGTACATTGCAAAGCCTGCGAAAGAGGGCAGATTTCCGGCGCTGATTTTGCTGAAGTATGCCGGAGTGTATGCGCTCAATGCGCGCTCCGTGGCCGGCCGCGCCGCCGAAGGCTGGCTGGTTATGAATGTCGATTCGCACGATAAACTGCCTTCCGAACCGCGTGGGAGTGCGCCACAGAATTATGCGGCTGTGGGCAACACGGACCGCGAAACATCCTACTTCCTGAACATGTATCTGCGCGACTCGCGTGCGCTCGATTACCTGATAACGCGGTCCGACTGGGATGGTCATACCATCGTGCTGATGGGCACCAGCATGGGCGGCCAGCAGAGCCTCATGCTGGCGGGACTGCGCCCGGAAAAGATCACGGCGGTGCTGGTTTGCGTGCCCGCGGGCGCGGATTCGAACGGCGATCTGCATGGGCGCAAAGCGGGGTATCCGAACTGGCCTTCGGGCGATGCGAAGGTCATGAACACCGCGCTTTACTTCGATCCCGTCAACTTCGCGTCGCGCATTCAGGCGCCCGTGCTGGCCGCGATGGGCTTCATCGATACCACTTCGCCGCCGGCCGGTGTCTGGACCGCGCTGAATCAAATTCCTGGGCCGAAGGAGCCGCTGCCTATGATTGAATCCGAACATAATAATCTAACTCCACAAAAGGAATTGAACTGGGATGCGCGATCGAAAGAGCTTCTGCAAATGCTGGTGAATGGCGGGGAATTTCATCCTGGCGAAGTTGAGGCAGGCCGGTGAACCAGAACCCCGCAACTTCCGAATGGGCTGCCGCGCGCGGCGAGAAATGGCGTACCCAGTGCGCTGGCATGGAAGCGATGCTCGCACCCGTCGAGGAACCCCTGTTGCGCGCCCTGCATCCCGAGGGGCCGTCGAGGATCGCGGATATCGGGTGCGGCGGCGGGGGGATGACGCTCGACATCCTCCGTTCGGCACCGGCCGGAAGCATTGTTCATGGCTTCGATATCTCGCCAGTTCTGATCGAATTGGCTCGCCATCGCATACCACCCCATGAACGCGCGATTGCCTTCGAGATTGCGGACATGGCGACGGCAACTGCGCCGGAAGCGCTTTATGACCGGCTGGTCTCGCGATTCGGCATCATGTTCTTCGCCGATGCGCCGGCGGCCTTTGCCAACATAGCTCGCTGGCTTACCCCGGGAGGACGGTTCGCCTTCGCGGCCTGGGGCTCTCCGGCGGAGAATCCGTGGACGACGAGCGTGCGCGATGTGGTGGCCAGTATCGTTGATTTGCCGCCGGTTGACCCCGAAGCACCCGGCCCGTTCCGCTATGCCGACGCCGGCAAGTTGCTTTCCCTGCTCTCTCAAGCTGGCTTTGGGAACCTCGACGTCCAGGATTGGCGGGGAGGACTCTCGATTGGCGGAGGGCTGCCCGCGCCGGAAGCGGCCAATTTCGCACTCGCAGCTTTTTCTTCCTTCGGCGAGTTGCTTGCCGCAGCCGGTGACGCGGCGGTGAAGGATGCGCACCAGTTATTGACGTCGCACTTCTCCCCGTTCGAGAAAGGCGGAGGGGTTCGGATGGAGGCGTCCGTCCACATCTTCACCGGCGCGCGCCCGGGATGAGAGCGTTTTCCTGACGTCGCTTTCTTTTTATGGGTCTGCTCCAGACACCCGGCACGCCGTCAGGCGACTTGGTGCGGTTGGTATTCCGTGAAGGTCTGGGCCTGAACGTGGCGAGCCGCCCGCACCGGTCCCATGGTGGCGCTTCGCTCGGAATAAGAGCCCGGCTTTTAAATTAAGACCTCCAGGTCGTGGTCGCCCGACTTGAAGATGGCGGTCCGTTCGGCCACATGCCCCGCGATGATGCATCCGTCGGAAGCAGTCCGGTTGTTGAATGAATTATCGCCGTGAATTCTGAAGCCGGCGCGGCCGAACATCAGATTCGCGGGATCGGGGTCGAGCACGATCGTCGCCAGCCCGGTGCGGGGCGAATCGAACAGCATGGTCATGCGATACCGTCCCAGCGGCAGGGGGCCGATGTCGTGCTTGTCCTGCATGGCGGGATTGTTCAGGCCGATCCCATGGCCCGCATAGCCGGTCAGCAGAGGAACGCCGTTGTGGAGCAGCGCGCCGGTCGATTGGTGATATGTGTACATGGAAGCCCCCTGCATATTCTACGTGCGAACGCGATTATGACAAGATAGTTTGACAAGTCGACCTAAGACAATGCAACAGACTTCGGCCGCGGCCCCGAGCCCTTTCCAGATCAGCTATCGAGAACTGGCGGAAGCAATGCCGCAGCAAGTGTGGACGGCACAGCCCTCCGGCCACCTCGACTACGTCAATCGGCAGGTCCTGGACTACTGCCTGAGGGATACGCAAACGCTGCTCGGCGCCGGTTGGCTGAGCATCGTGCATCCGGACGACATCGAGCGCAGCGTCGCGCTGTGGACCCGCGCCCTTCAGGAGGGCGAACCCTACGAAGTCGAGTTCCGCCTGCTGCGCGCTTCCGATCAGATGTATCGCTGGCATCTGGGCAGAGCGCTCGCCATGCGCGACGATCAGGGGAATATAGTCCGCTGGATCGGCACCAACACAGACATTCACGACCGAAAGCTGGCCGAAACCGCGCTCAACGAAGCCAAAGCCGCGGCAGATGATGCCAATCGGGCCAAAAGCCGCTTCCTGGCCAACGTCAGCCATGAGCTCAGAACGCCCTTGAACGCTGTCATCGGCTACAGCGAACTGCTCCAGGAGGAGGTTTCGGACCTCGGCCTGACTCAACTCATCCCGGATATCCAGAGAATCTACCGTGCCGGCCGCTACCTGTTGAGTCTCATCAATAATGTCCTCGACCTGGCGAAGATCGAATCGGGCAAAGCCGAGTTGGTGGTAGAAGCCTTCGATGTCCGGGAGGTACTCGAAGGGGCGGCTGAGACCGTGAAGCCGCTCATCGAAAACAAACACAACCGCCTCGATGTGATCTGCCCCGATGACATTCCAGCTATGACCTCGGACCGCACCAGGCTGCGGCAGTGCCTGGTGAATCTGCTCTCGAACGCCGCCAAATTCACGAGTGGCGGCGTTATCCGTCTCGAAGCCCGCCAGGTCACACCCGATCGCGTCCTGTTCATCGTGGAAGATACCGGAACGGGATTGGCGCCCCACGAACTGCCGGAACTGTTCGAGGCTTTTGTCCAGGCCGGACCCGGGTCCCCGGAACGCGAGGCCGGTTCCGGTCTGGGTCTCGCCATCACCCGCCAGTTCTGCCGCCTGATGAATGGCGACATCTCCGTCGAGAGTGAGTTGGGAAAGGGGAGCTGCTTTACCCTCGACCTGCCGGTCACCGGCGCCAGAACTGGTTAGCTACCGATACGATTTGCTGTTGCTCATCTTCATTCGTCGCGGAATTGCCGCTGCACAACCCTTCCAGTGCTCATTCCGGGGCCGGGCGGTCGATCCCGGGGGCGCAGTCATCGCCGTGCCCCTGGGCACCCAACACCAGTTCACTCTGCGCCGTGCGGTCCGCACAGCTTTCCCGCTATCCTGTGTATATATATGAAGGTCGCTGAAGACCGGCCGGCGGATAAGAAACCCCGGCGCACGGTCCGCGTTCCCAAAAACGCCAGGCTGGTCCGGTTTTTCCTTCATCCGGTCGGCAAAACGCTGCTGATCGTTTTCGCTACTGTAATCATCGCGTTCGCCATCGGGTTCGTCCATTTTTACAACATCTACGCGAAGCTGATCAATGAGCGTCTGCGCGGCGGGCCCTACACCGCCACCACCCGCGTTTACTCGGCGCCCGGTTCGATCGCGGTGGGCGACACCATCGCCCCGAACGACCTCGCAGCGGTGCTCCGGCACGCCGGGTACAACGAAAACCGCCAAAACCCCATCGGCTATTACACGGTGCGTCCCGATTCCATCGACATCTTTCCAGGAGCCGAATCCTATTTCGATCAGGAAGGCGCTGCGGTAAAGTTCCTTAACGGGAAGATCCAGCGGATTGTTTCGCTGGGCGATAACAGCGATCGCCCCATGTATGAGCTCGAGCCGCAGCTTATCACCAACCTTACCGACAGCAAGCGCGAAAAGCAGCGCCTGGTGCGCTACGAAGATATCCCCGCCTCTCTGCGCAATGCGATCCTTTCCGCCGAGGACAAGCGCTTTTTCCAGCACTCCGGCTTCGACCCCATCGGTGTGGTCCGTTCCGTCTGGATCGATGTCAAACGCCGTCGCAGCGAGCAGGGGGCTTCCACGCTCACCATGCAGCTTGCCCGCAACATGTTTCTGACACCCGACCGCAACTGGCGCCGCAAAATGGCCGAAGTCATGATCACCATGCAGCTCGAACAGAAGCTCACCAAAGAGCAGATTTTCGAGATGTACTGCAATCAGGTCGATCTGGGCTACCGCGCGGGCTTTGAGGTCCGCGGCTTCGGCGAAGCGGCCCAGGCGTATTTCGGAAAAGATCTGAAGTCTCTTACTGTTCCCGAAGCCGCCACTCTGGCCGGCATCGCGCGCGGGGCCAGCTTCTATAACCCCTATCGCCACGCCGACCGTGTGCGCGACCGCCGCAACTGGATTCTCGGGATGATGCGCCAGAACGGCTACATCGACGATCGGGAATACGGCGTCGCCACCGAAGCCCCATTCAAGCTCGTCAATGGACCGGCCGAATCGAGCGACGCGCCCTACTTTGTGGACCTGCTCAATGAGGAGCTCGAAAAGCTGGTTCCCGGCTACGATTTCCATGCGCGCGCCGGCCGGATTTACACCACACTCGATCTCAACCTGCAGCGCGCCGCCAACGAAGCCATAGCCCTGGGCATGAAGCAGGTGGACGACATCGTCCGCAAGCAGAAACGCTTCAAGAACGCGCCTTTCGTGGAGCCGCAGGCGGCGCTTATCGCGCTCAACCCGCACACAGGTGAAATCAAAGCGCTGGTGGGCGGCCGGAACTATGCGGCCAGCCAGCTCAATCGAATCCTTGCGCTGCGCCAGCCTGGCTCCATCTTCAAGCCGTTTGTCTACGCCGCCGCGCTCAACACCGCCGTGGCCGGAGGCACCACCACGCTGACTCCCGCGTCTATCGTGGTCGATGAACCCACCACATTCCTCTTCGATGGCCAGGAGTACAAGCCACAGAATTTCGAACACGAGTTTTACGGGCCCGTCACGCTGCGCCGCGCCCTTTCCAAGTCGCTCAACGTCGCCACTATTAAGGTGGCCGAGATGGTCGGCTACAGCACCGTAGTCAACCTGGCTCACCGCGCGGGCATCAGCGAAGACGTCAAAGCCACCCCCGCTATGGCGATCGGATCGTATGTCGCCACGCCGCTCGAAATGGCCGGAGCCTACACGATCTTCGCCAACAAGGGCGTGCGCGTTCAGCCCACCTTCGTCTCGCTCGTGAAGGAACCGGGAGGCAGGGTTCTGCTCGATCAGAAGCCGCAATTGAAAGCGGTGCTCGACCCCCGCGTCACCTATTTGATGGACAGCCTGCTCGAAGAGGTCATGCGCACGGGGACCGCCGCCGGCGTTCGTTCCAAAGGCTTCACGGCCCCGGCCGCGGGCAAGACGGGGACGTCTCACGATGGCTGGTTCGCCGGCTTCACTTCCGATCTTCTTTGCATTGTCTGGGTCGGCTTTGACGACAACCGGGAACTGAATGTGGAAGGCGCCAAATCCGCTCTCCCCATCTGGACGGAGTTCATGAAGCGCGCCATTCTGCAACGCCCCTACTCGGCGCCCAGGGAATTCGTGGCTCCCAGCGGAGTCGTGACCATCACGATCGATCCCCAGTCGGGCATGCCTGCCACCCCGAACTGTCCCCAGCGTCAGTCGGAAGTCTTTATTGCGGGCACCGAGCCCGTGGGCAGTTGCCCGCTTCACGGAGGCGGCGGGATGACTACGGTATCCGGCTGGGATACGCCGGGTTCAGCCGGCAGCTCACAAAATCCAGGAGCCCGGCCTTCCGACCAGAATCCCGCGCCGCGCCGCGATGGCTCGGCGGCTCCCCCGCCCGTCTCGTACCAGAACCCGAACAATCTACAGCCCGAACCCTCGAAAAAGAAGAGCATTTTCGGGAAGCTGAAAGATGTGTTCAAATAGAAAGCAAAGGCGGGCCGACATGCTTATTGTCCGCATCCTCGTTATCTCCATCGCAGGCACTGCCCTTGTCAGTGGGCAAGTTGCTCAAATCGGGAAAATCGCGCAATCCGGGCAGACCGAATCGAACGTCCAGCGCCTGGCCTTCGCGCCCGATACCTCGACGCAACCCTCCGAACGGCCTCCGCGGACAATGCTGCTTCCCGAACAGCAGGGCGACATCTACATGGCCCGTAAGATGTTTCGCGAAGCCATCGATACCTATCGCAAAGCGCCGCAGAACTCCCCCGTTATCTGGAACAAAATCGGTATCGCGTACCATCAGCTCGGCGATGTTATATCGGCAAAAAAATACTACGAGCGCGCCATGAAGATCGACGGAAAGTATGCCGATGCGGTCAATAACGACGGCACCATTTTTTACGCCCGGAAGAGGTACCGAACCGCTATCGCGCGTTATCGCAAGGCCATCAGTCTCTCACCCGAAAGCGCATCTTTCTGGAGCAACCTTGGAACCGCCTGGTATTCCCGGGGCAAGTTTGAGGAGATGGCGCAGGCATATCAGAAGGCGCTCTCTCTCGACCCGCAGATTTTCGAGCATCACGGCACCGTCGGCACCGAACTGCAGGACCGCACTGTGAGCGATCGAGCCCGCTATCACTTCGAACTGGCGCGCATTTACGCCCATGCGGGCAAAAATGAGATGGCCCTGCAGTATCTCCGCAAGTCCCTCGAAGAGGGTGTGAAGGACAAGGCTAAATGGTCCGAAGTGCCGGAATTTGCCGGATTGCGGGAAACGCCTGAATTCAAGGAATTGCTGTCTTTGGAACCGCGTGTACTTTAGCCGCTTTTGGCGGCGTTTCCGGCTTCATGGCCCCGCTCTCTTCGTTCTTTTTCCCGCGGGCTTTTTGGCCCTCTCCGCCTGCCGCAACACGGTGACGGAAGCGCCGCCGCGCTACGTCGTGCTGCGGTTTGAAAACCTCTCCGGCGATGAGAGTCTGGAATGGGCGGGGCGTGCCGCGAGCGAATACCTTTCGCGTTCACTCGCCGGTGCGTTTTCGGGGCCGGTTCTCAATTTCGCCGCTCTCAGCCGCCTCTCTGCGACTCTGGGCCCGAGACCTGCCAACGTGCCTGGAATTTCCGCCGAGCGAACCGAAGCCCTGGTGGCGGGCGCAACCCGCCTGATCACCGGCTATGTCGAGCGTTCGGGCGGCTCTCTCCGCATTGCGGCGGATGAGTTCGATGTGAAATCCGGCCGGTCGATCCGGTCGCTCTCGGCTTCGGATGCCACCGTGCTCGGCACGCTTTCGCAGCTCAGCCGAAAATTCTCGCCGGCGGCGCAGCCCTATCTCACCTCGAGCGCCGAGGCGCTGCGGCTATACGTCGCGGGGTTGGAAGGTCCGGGCGATCAGGCGGTCAGCGCCCTGGAGCTCTCGCTTCAGGCCGACGCGAGCTTCGGCCCTGCGTGGACTCTCCTCGTCAATGCCAATCTCGCCCGCGGCAACCGCGAGGCCGCAAAAGAGCTGATCGCTAAAGCCCGGCGCCGGAAGCTCGACCTGCTCGACCAGGCAAATCTGAATTTTTCGGACGCTGTTCTGCGCAACGACCGGAGTGATCGCCTGACGGCCATGCGTCAAATTTCGAACCTCAGTCCGGGCGACACCGTGCTGCAGCGGTCGGTGGCGCAGTCCGACGCGGACGCTGGCGATTTCGAACATGCCGCCGAGGAATGGAACAAACTCGCCGCCGTACTTCCCGACAATGGCAGCGTCTGGAATCAGCTTGGTTACGCCCGGGCGTTCCAGGGAAACTACCAGAGCGCTCTGGCTGCCGTACGCGAATACGCCCGCCTGCAGCCGAACGACCCGAATCCGCTCGATTCCACGGGCGACATTCATTACCTCTTCCGGAAGTATTCGGAGGCCGCGGCCAGCTACCTCGCGGCGAACGCGAAGAGCCCGGAATTCCAGCTGGGCGGCGAGCTTTATAAGGCTGCCTGGGCCAAATTCAATGCGGGCGATAAGACCGGCGCCGACGCCGCGTTCGCCCAGTTCAAAGCCGTGCGCCTGAAGGCCAAAGCACCGGGCGTATGGCTCTTTGAAGCCGACTGGCTTTATCGTACGGGCCGGAAAAAGGAAGCCCTCGCAATCGCGGCAGCGCGACCTGGACCGGAGGCGAAATCGCAAATCGCCGTCTGGGATCTGCTGGCGGGAGACCGGTCGGCGGCGGCCCGCGCGGCAGCCGAAGCGGGACAGGCCAGGTCCGGTCCGGAGTTCCTTGTCCGTTTCGTTACCCTGCCCTCGGCCAGCGCGGAAGAATGGAAGAAGCGCGCCGAGCGCATGATCCCCGCCCCGGAGGCCACGCAGATCAGGCTTTTGGCCGTCGGTTACGCACTGCTGCTCGATGACAAAGCGCAAGATGCCGTGCCAGTGTGGACAAAGATCGTGGAAGGCGGGGCTGGGACGGACTTCTTTTCGCGCGCCATCCTCGCGCGCCTGAACGGCGGCAAAGAAAAACTGGCGATTCTGCCCCAGCCCAATGCGGTAAATGAATTCGCGGCCGTGCTCGATCAGATCGGCAGGTGATACATGAATTCTCCCCCTCCCGAGGCGGTCCGACTGCAGCTACAGTCTATTTTGGCCGCGCCCTGCTTCGCTAATGCCGCGCGGGCCCGCCGATTCCTGATTTACATTGTGGAAGAGACGCTGGCCGGTCGCACAGAGGGTATTAAGGAACTTGTTCTCGGCCCGGAGGTATTCGACCGGCCTGCCGATTTCGACCCCAAAGTGGATCCGGTGGTTCGGGTGGAAGCAGGGCGGCTGCGCAAGCGGCTGGACGATTATTATGCACTGACCGGCGCCGCGGATCCGGTTCTGATTGAGGTGGCGGTTGGCAGTTACGTGCCACGATTTCAGTTCCGGGCACCCCATTCGGGGCCACCGGCGGCCGCGAGTCGTTTGCGCTACGCGCC
>JBDUBZ010000129.1:0-10007 GCA_040003745.1 Terriglobia bacterium | reverse complement strand
CCGGATCCCACACCGACTTCCCGAGGTAGCCGTGCTCGCCGAAGTAGTAGCCGTGGTCCGAGACGAAGAAGACGACGGTGTTGTCGGCGATCCCGAGCACGTCGAGCTTCTCGAGCAGACGGCCGAGCCAGCGATCGACCATCGTGATCTCGCCGCAGTAGGCGGCGTGGGCCAGGCGCACGTCGTCCTCGGTGAGGCCCGCGTCGCGCCAGTTGTCGTAACAGGGGTCGGTCGCGCGGCCGTGTATCGATGTGGCGCCGGGGCAGGAGTTTACCGTGCCGGTGGATATCAGACTGGTGCGCCCGGTGCAGCAGGCGGGTGGCCCGCTGGTGCGGCTGCAGCTCGATGGCGTGCTCTTCGACGACCTGAGCTTCTTTGGTCCGAATAAGCTGAATTCGCAGCGGGCGATGACGTTTTGGGAGACGGAGGCGCAGCGCGACCGCGTTTATTTCAAGCGCGTGCTGCAGGCGAAAGGCGAGAAGGCGCTCGAAAGCGAGATGCTTTTGAGCATGGCGAAGCAGGCGGAACGACCGCCACTCGATGTGGCGATGAGCCGCGAGGGGCGCGCGGTTGGATCGTCAATTTCCGCGTCCGGCCATGTTGCGCAGTTTGCATTTTTGAAGATGCCTGATGCGCCTGTCCAGCCGATCGAGGGCTGGGCGGAGATCAGCGGCAATGAAGCGCGCGCGCCCCGTATTGAGGTAGTGAACGATTCGGGTAAGCCGGTCCGCTACGTGGAAATCGGGTGGATGGTGAAGGACAAGGATGGACACGAGTATCTGGCCGGGACGGTGCCGGCCTCAAACTCGGCGATGTTTCTGCCTTCCGGGCAGCATGGACGTCTTGCGCCCGATACGACGCTGAAATTTTCGCGGGGTGGGCGGCCGCTTGAGATCCAGAGCATGACTGGGTTCGTGAGCCAGGTCGAGTTCGCCGATGGGCGGGTCTGGGTGCCTTCGCGAAACGACATCAACGCTTCACCGCTGTTGCGGATTATGGCTCCGTCGTCGGAAGAGCAGCGGCTGGCGGATATTTATCGGAAAAAGAGTTTGGCCGGTTTGATCGCCGAGTTGAATAAGTTTTAGAGTTTCTCAGACCACCGGCAATTGCTCTTCGTCGGGCTCCGCGCAGCAATACCACGGCTCTGTCAGATAGGGGACGGGCGCGTCGGCTTGCTCAAGGAAATCCGGCAGCGCTCCGAAGGCGCGTTCCCAGATCAGTCTGAAGATTTCGGGACGAGAGGCTTTGCGCCGGTCACCTGCCCAGACGATCTTTTGCAAATCGCGGCAGAGTTCATCCATGGCGGGGTCAGCGTGTTTCCAGCGATAAGTCAGCGCCGCGGGATCGAACTCTCCGGCCCCCAGATCACTGAGTTCGAGAAGCTTGGAGCCCGCCGGAATCAGGAGGCGGATCGCCAGCTGGATGGGGGCTACGCATTCGACGAGATCGAGAGCACGCACGGTTCTCAGCAGTTCGAGATAAGCGTCCCGCGTGGTCCATGGAGTGAAAGCCACGAAGGTTGGCAGCATGGTCAGACCGTGCTGGCGCGTCAGCGAAAGCGCGCGCACGAAATCGGCTCGCGTGTGGCCTTTGGCCAGTCTGGCGAGCACTTCGTCATCGAGCGATTCGACTGCGCTGGTAATGAATAGGCATCCGGTGTGGGCGAGAACGGCGAGGGCTTCGGGATGCTTCAGCAGATGCTCGACTTTGATGGTGACGTCGTAGGTCGTGCCGGGAAACTCCGCGTGGAAAGCTTCGAGCAGCGGCAGCGAGTGACCTGGTCCGTTGAGAAAGTCGGGGTCGCCGAAGGTGATGTGCTGGGCTCCGGCGGCAACCTGCTGCCGGACATCCGCTAAAACGATGTCGCGCGGCACGATGCGGAATTTTCCTTCATAGACGGGCACAATTGGGCAGTGGCGGCAAAGATGCTTGCAGCCTCGGCTCGCCTCAGTCGACCCCACGATTTTCCGCTCGCCATTGTGCAGCAACCGCGCGTAGGCGCCGAGGGGCGGCAGGCCCGCGCGGTCCGGCACCTGAAACGCGAGGCGATCGAGGATGATGGGCGCTACCGTTACGCTGCGGCCGGCGATCAGATCCGCGAGCGCCGCTTCGGTCTCGCCGCCCATCACATGCGCTACCCCCAGAGGCTTCAGCATGCCTTCATTAATGGGCGCATAGAGTCCGTAACAGCAGATCTGGGCGGCCGGATTCAACCGCTGTATCGCGGCGATGTGCGGGAGCGCCATGCGGGTTGCGGTGTGCATGGGCAGGTGGAAAGCTACCCAGTCGGCGCGCGCGGCAATGGCTGGGTCGAGCGACTCGCGCGACAGGTCGGCTGTGTTTACTTCATGCCCTTCGGCCCGCAGCCATGCGGCAGGCGAGGCAAGCCCAAAGGGCTGCCTCCCCAGATCATAGGTTGAGACCAGCAGAACGCGCACTGGCTAATCAACCAGACCATTGCGCACAGCGAACCGGACCAGCTCATTGACGTTATGCACGTTGAGCTTTTCCATGATGCGGCCGCGGTGCGCATCCACCGTGAACACGCTGATGTTCAGACTGGTGGCGACTTCCTTATTGGTCTTGCCTTCGGCGATCAATTGCAGCACCTCGCGCTCGCGGCTGGTGAGCTGATCGAGGGGCGTGAGGCCGGTGATTTTGAAGGAAGTGTTCAGCGCGTCCTGCACGAGGGGGCTGATGTATTCTCCGCCCCTGGCGACAGCGCGGACCGCGGCAAGCAGATCCTGCTCGGAGGAATCCTTGAGCAGGTAGCCTTTGGCGCCAGCCTTCAGCATCTCGCGGACGTAGACGGAATCCTTGTGCATACTGAGCGCGAGGACGCGGATTCGCGGCAGCGAGGTAGCCAGACGGCGGGTAGCCTCCATGCCATTCAATTCGGGCATCGCGACATCCATCACGATGACGTCGGGCTTGAATTCTTCGGCAAGCGTGAGCACTTGCCGGCCGTTGGCGGCCTCGCCCACGATCTGCATATCGGCCTGCTGCGTGAGGATGGCGCGAAACCCCTGGCGCACTACGCCATGGTCGTCAGCCAGTAGTATTCGAATGGTGTTCATTTTCTTCTCCTATGGGGGAACCGGTGATGGGTAATTCGGCTTCGAGCTGCAGGCCGCCATCGGGCGGAGTGGAGATCTGAAACCTGCCTCCGGCGGCGCGGGCGCGGGCGCGCATGCCGGACATGCCGAGACTGGGGCCCCGCGGCCCGTTGCCGTTGTGATTCTGGATGCCTCGCCCGTTATCGGCGATAATGAGCCGGATCTGGCTGTTCAGCGCTTCCAACTCCACCTTAACGCGGGTAGCGTTCGAGTGTCGCGCCACATTCGTGAGTGCCTCCTGCGCGATCCGGAAGAGATGCGTCTCCGTTTGATCGGGAAGCCGCCCATGGAAGTTCGACTGGTAGTCGACCGCCACGCCGGTGCGCTGCATGAAGCCCTCGCAGAGCCAGTGGAGGCCGGCGTCAAGCCCGAAATCGTCGAGAATCATGGGCCGCAGCAGTTGCGACAGCTGCCTTACACTGCCGATGGCGTTATCGACGAGCCCGGTGGTATCGATCAGCCGGCCGGAGTTGGCCGGCGTGTGCGGAATGGCCGCGAGGTTCGACTTGACCGCCGCCAGAACCTGACCGAGCTCGTCGTGGAGCTCATGCGCAAAGCGGCGGGCGATGGATTCCTGATCGGCCAGCATGTGCCAGGATACCTGTGTCAGTTCGCCTTCCTGCCACGCCATCCTGCGAAACAGGCGGCGGGTTTGCACTACTGTGAAAATGCCGCAGGCCACGGCCAACACCAGAGACGCGCAAAGCAGCACCAGCGACTGGCCGTTGATCTTCGTAGCGCGCTGACCGATTTCGGCTTCGGCCTGCGTGACGCTTTGAAAACCGTAGCCCGCCAGTCTCGAAATAACGAAGACGACCTGCTCATGCCTGCGGAACAGCTCTCTCGATTTCACCGTCGAGAAATCGTTATCGGCCAGCAGCCGGCGCGCTTCGCTGCCGAAGGCGTGCGAGGACTGCATCAGTTCTCCCCACAGGGCGCGCTGACGGCCGACCGGTTGCGCCTGGATCTCCATGCGCTGCAGCGCCGCGTCGGCCTCCGTCAGCCGCCTGGAAATCATTTCGGGATTAGCTCCGTCGGGGTCGCCGGTAATCGTGTAAAAGATGGCGCTTAAAGTCTGCTGCTCATCCTGAAGACCTTCAATCAGATGTCTGGTCAGGCGCTGTTCGCCTACCAGCTTGGCGGCGTTTTGCTCAATCAGGATAATGTTATGGATCGCGATGCTGCCGCCCAGGGCGAGCATCACGATGACGAGCGAAAAGCCCACTGCAAGGAGCCGGGTAATGCTTCCCTGGGTAATCTCGCCTTCCGGACTGTGCATCTCTTCCATAGTTGCCGCCTGCGGCGGCCGCTGAAAATAGCGTGTTGGGGCTATTCCATTATTGTCGGGCAACCTGCAAACTGGAGGCACACGCAACAACTCCGGTTGTGGCCCCTCGCTCCTAGGGCGGCTACGCATGGCAGATGATGAGGATGGGACCTCCGACCCGTCCTCATCTTTTTTTTGCGGCCCAGCGAAGATAGCGCAGCAAAGCCGAGCGATGCGTCCAGACAAAATTCAAAAAGATTTTACGGGTGATTGTGTCGGCTTCCATGCCCGACCAGGTTTCGATGCGCCAGCGAAGGTAAGGGCTTCGCCAGGGGCGCAGCCGATACCCTTTGCCTAACCGCCAGACTGTGCTGATCTCACCGGCCAAGCAGGCTAAGGCTTCTTTGCCTGTTTATTGACCGCGTAATAGCCCTGGCGGGTTCGGGCCATGAGGCCGCCGGGTGACTTAACGACCACGCGGACCTGACGGAACGTACCGTCGAGTGCCGTATTTGTGGGCGTATAAGCGATCGTATACTGATTGCGGATGTCGTGGGCAACTTCATGCGCGATTTTTTCGACCTCCGACACATCTTTCGGATAGAAAGCCTGGCCGCCCGTGCTGTCGACGAGTAAATCGAGCGCGCGTTTGGCCGCCCTGGCGTCCTTCTTTTCCTCCTCGCTGAGCAGGCCGATGGCATAAACCAGAACATCGTCATGCTGCGCCTCGCGCACCAGGGCCTCAAGCGAAACGGTGCTGGCGTTATCGTTGCCGTCGGTCACGACCAGGATGACCTTCTTGTCGCGCTTTGCCTTTGATCTCAAAAGCTCGGCGGACATGCGGAGCGCTTCGCGCATGGCTGTTCCGCCGCGGGAATCGATTTTGGTCAGGCCTCGCTCCATCTCTTTGATGTCGCTGGTGAAATCCGCGTCGAGATAGGCTTCGTCGTTAAAGTTGACGACGAAAGCTTCGTCCTGGGGGTTGGATTCGCGCACCAGCGCAAGCGCCGCCGATTCCACAGCCTGGCGCTTTTCGCGCATGCTGCCGCTGTTATCGATAATCAGTCCCATGGAAACGGGAACGTCTTCCCGCTTGAAAACCTTTATTTCCTGGGGAATATTGTTTTCGAAAACCTGAAAAGCCGACTGGGGCAGATTGGTGATCAGGCGGCCCGACTTATCGGTAACCGTCACGTTCAGGGGAACCAGGCGCGTTTCTGAGGAAAAAACAGGTTCGCCACTGGGTTCCGGGGGCTCGGGCTTAGCAGCGGGAATGTTCTGCCCAAAGACAAAGAAAGGGGCCAGCAGAAGAGCAGCCCCGGCGAAAATCTCGATTGGTAGAGCCTGCTTACTGCGTCGGCGCATAGTAGCCCGTTCTCCAGAAGGCGTGAAGTTGAGGCAGACCGCGCGGCTGAATGATCTTAACCTGCACTTTACGATATTTACCATCCCGGGCACCATTGACCGGGCTATATCCAAGGACGTACTGGTTGCGCAACTCGATTCCGATTTTCGCCGCAGCGTCCGGCAGGTCATTCAGGTTTTCAACGACATAGTGACGTCCGCCGGTCGGCTCGGAAATATCGGAAAGCAGACCCGGACCGGACAATTCCTCGGACGTGCGACCGCGGGCCGACATTGGCTCATAGATCCCAATCGCATAGATCTGCACGTCCGCTTCCTTGACAAAACTCTTCAACTCGGATTCCGTGTAACGACTGCTGTTATCGCCCCCGTCGGAGATGACGATCAGCGCTTTGCGCGGGTTGTGGGCCTTCTTCATGGTACGAAGCGCCAGCAGGACGCCATCAAGCAGGGCCGTTCTGCCTTTGGACTGGGTGAAAGTCAGACGATTCTGAATTTCTTCCAGATTGTGCGTGACGGGAACGACGAGTTCCGGTCGATCGTTAAATTCAACCAGAAACGCCTCGTCTTCGGGATTCGCGGTTTTAAAAAATTCCGCAACCGCCTGACGCGATTTTTCGAGCTTGTTCCCCATGCTGCCGCTGGTATCGAATACGATCCCGACGGAAAGCGGGGCATCCTCGCTGCCAAAAGATATGATCGTTTGCTTGACCTTGTCCTCGGAGATCTCGAAAACGTCCTGATCGAGACCGGTCACGAAGCGGCCGAGGGGATCGTTGACGGTGACGGGGATCAAAACCCGGTTGACGTCGACCCGGATATTGGCCTTGGGCAGGGGTACGGCTGACTGATCCCCGGGCTTGGCGCGCGGTACGATATTGGCGGGCGGTTCTTCCGCCATCGCCCCGGCAAACAGGCCCGCGGCGGCGAGCAAAATTGGAAAAATCAGGCGACGGGAGCACATCGCAACGGATTCCCTTTCTGCCTGGAGTCTAGCATAAGGTTGGCGTGGTAAGATCGCGTGTGCACCCCAAAATCCTGGCAGTAATCCCCGCCCGGTACGCTTCCTCCCGCTTCCCAGGCAAGGCGTTGGCGCGCATTGATAATCGCACCATGCTGGAGCATGTTTACGAGCGAGTATCGATGGCGCGGTACCCTACCGCCGTGATTATCGCCACCGACGACAGACGGATTTACGATGCCGCGAAACGGTTCGGGGCACGGGTTCACATGACCCGCGAAGATCATGTTTCGGGCACCGATCGCGTGGCCGAAATAGCGTCGGCCTTCGAAGACGTGGAACTCGTGGTCAACGTTCAGGGGGACGAGCCGCTGATCGATCCGGGTACTATCGATGCCGCTCTTTTGCCGCTGCTCGAAGAGCCCGCGATTCCCATGGGGACGCTGAAGAAGCGGATTGAAGATCCGCGGGAAATCGGCGACCCTAACGTGGTGAAAGTGGTGACGGACCGGTTTGAGAACGCTCTGTATTTTTCGAGGTCGACGCTTCCGTATTCGCGGGATGGGTCTCAGGTCACGCATTTTAAACATATCGGCCTCTACGTTTACAGGCGGGATTTCCTGCTGCGCTATTCGACTATGCCCCCGGGCCGTCTGGAACAGATTGAGCGCCTGGAACAGTTGAGGGTTCTCGAGAACGGGTTTAAGATTCGCGTGGTAGAGACGGAATACGAATCTTTGGGTGTGGATACGCCGGACGATCTGGATCGACTGCAGAGCTTGATCCGGGCGGGGCGGGCGGCCGTTCAGGATGCCGGAGTGAGGCATGGCTAAACACATTTTCGTGACTGGCGGCGTGGTTTCTTCCCTGGGGAAAGGGATTGCCGCCGCATCGATCGGCTGTCTGCTGGAAAATCGCGGGCTTAAGGTCGCGCTGCAGAAATTCGATCCCTACCTGAACGTGGACCCGGGCACCATGAGCCCGTTTCAGCATGGCGAGGTCTTCGTGACGGACGATGGCGCGGAGACGGATCTCGATCTGGGCCATTATGAGCGCTTCACGCACTCACTCCTGACCAGGGCCAACAATCTGACCAGCGGACGGATTTACGAACAGATCATTCAGCGCGAACGCCGGGGGGATTATCTCGGCAAGACCGTGCAGGTGATTCCGCACGTCACCAACGAGATCAAGGCGGCCATCCGAAAGCTGGCCAGCGAGGCCGATGTGGTGATTTGCGAGATCGGCGGCACGGTGGGCGATATCGAATCGCTGCCGTTTCTCGAGGCGATCCGCCAGGTGCGGCATGAGGTTGGCCGCGAGAACTCTATTTTTGTGCATGTCACGCTGGTGCCCTGGATCAACGCCGCGCGGGAACTGAAGACCAAGCCCACGCAGCACAGTGTAAAGGAACTGCGGGCCATCGGTATCCAGCCCGATATTCTGCTGTGCCGGTCGGAACGCCCGATTCCTGCCGAGATGAAGGACAAGATCGCGCTGTTCTGCGACGTGGCGCCCGAGGCGGTGATCACGGCGCGCGATGTGAACTCGGTCTACGAGATTCCGCTCGTGTTTGCGGACGAAAAGGTGGATGAGATTATTCTGCGCCACCTGCATCTCGACGCCACAGGCCCGCGCAATCTGGAATGCTGGTCGGCAATGCTCGAGCGCATGCAGAATCCCGCCGACGAGGTAGATATCGCACTCGTCGGGAAATATGTCGAGTACGAGGATTCCTATAAAAGTCTGAAGGAAGCGCTGCTGCACGGCGGGATCGCGCACAACGTAAAAGTGAGGATCCACTGGATCGAGGCCGAGAACTTCGAGCACGGCAGAGTCGAACGCGAACTGGAAGAGTACGACGGCATTCTGGTTCCGGGCGGCTTCGGCAAGCGCGGCATCGAGGGCATGATCAATGTGATCGAGTTCGCGCGTGTCGGCAAGGTGCCGTTTTTCGGAATCTGCCTCGGCATGCAGACGATGGTGATCGAGTTTGCGCGCAATGTTTGCGGGATGACAGAGGCGAATTCCACCGAGTTCGATCCGGCCACGCCGCAACGGGTGATCTATAAACTGCGGGAACTGAAGGGCGTGGATGAACTGGGCGGCACGATGCGGCTCGGGGCGTGGCCGTGCATCCTGAAGCCGGGCAGTTTTGCGCACAAGGCATACGGGAAGACCGAGATCAGCGAGCGGCACCGGCATCGGTTCGAGTTCAATCGCGAGTTTGAGGAGGTGCTGACTTCCCACGGCCTCAGGATCACGGGTGAGTCGGTCGATGGCACGTATGTGGAGATCTGCGAGATCGAAGATCATCCGTATTACCTCGGGTGCCAGTTTCATCCGGAGTTTAAGTCGAAGCCACTCGAACCGCATCCTCTCTTCAGTTCGTTTATTGCGGCGGCGCGAAAGCACCGGGCGCACCGGATTGCGGTGCGTGAGGCGCCTCTGCTGACCGAGCCGGAATATTCGGCGTGAGCATTTCATTCGCGGATTTCACAGACCCATCGCGCCTTGTTTTGATCGCCGGGCCGTGCGTAATCGAGAGCGCGGAGCACGTCAATAAGATGGCGGATGCCATCCGTGCTGTGGCGGATGCGCAGGGCTTTCCTTATGTATTCAAGGCGTCTTTCGATAAGGCCAACCGGACAAGCTTGCAGGGGTTCCGCGGGCCGGGCTTGAAGGAAGGATTGCGGATTCTGGGGGATTTGCGGCAGCGCGGGTTTTCAGTTCTGACTGACGTTCATGAATGCTCGCAGATGAGCGCGGCGGCAGAAGCGGTGGATATTCTCCAGATCCCGGCTTTTTTGTGCCGCCAGACAGACTTGCTTCTGGAGGCGGGACGTACGGGGCGGATCGTCAACATTAAAAAGGGGCAGTTCGTGGCTCCGCACGATATCTATCACGCGGCGGATAAAGTGGCTTCGACGGGAAATCGGCAGGTAGTCCTGACTGAGCGCGGATCGTCGTTCGGGTATAACAATCTGGTGGTCGATATGCGCGGGCTGAAGGTGATGGCGGATGCCGGGTGGCCGGTGGTCTTCGACGCCACACACAGCGTGCAGCTTCCGGGCGGCGGCGGTGGCGCGTCCTCCGGGCAGCCGCAGTTTATCGAGCCGCTGGCTTCCGCCGCGGTGGCGGTGGGGGTGGCGGGGATCTTCGTCGAGGTTCACGATCATCCGGAAAAGGCGCTTTCGGATGGGCCGAATGCACTGCGGCTGGAATTGCTGCCGGGGCTCTTGCGGCGGCTCAGACTGCTCGACGAGGCGCGGCGTAATCCAGTCTGAACGTAACGTTC
>JBDUBZ010000417.1:0-2994 GCA_040003745.1 Terriglobia bacterium | reverse complement strand
GGATACGTGGTGTACAGTCGCGTCCCTGCCCAATGTTCGCCCCGTTCTGGCAACCACCCGCTCAGAAGGCTTTCCCATGGATGTTCCGGCTGACGACATGTGGCTTCAGGGTGATGGCGATCTGGGCCAGCGCATTGAACGTATCATTACCCGCGGCCTCATTCATGCTCCCGCCGCGATTGCCGTCGGAGCCGATTCTCCCACGCTCGCTATCGCTCATATCGGAGCCGCTCTGGAGTTGATCCGAACCAACGATGCGGTGGTGGGTCCATCCATTGATGGCGGGTTCTATCTTCTGGCGCTCCGGCAGTGTCCCCCCGGCTTGTTCGACTCGGTCCCCTGGAGCACGGCGGGAACCCGGCAGGCTCTGATGAGGCGCCTTGAAGAGCATGGGTTCACGATTGCACAACTCGAGCCGCTGTTCGACATAGACACTCCTGCCGATCTTCGCTTTCTCGAAGAGCATTTCGGTTGCGGTCCATCTCCCGGATCCGCCACACAAGCTTGGTACGGCGAAAATAGAGGTTGCGTGATTGCCGCTTTGCCATGCGAATCAGCATAGTGGTTCCGGCCCTGAATGAGGCCGTGTGCATAGTGGACACACTCCGTGCGCTGCAACAACTCGAGGGCGAGAAGGAGATTATCGTCGTAGACGGCGGCAGCAGCGATGAAACTCGCGCTCTGGCTTGCGCGCAGGGAGCCAGGGTACTGTTGGCGGGGCCCGGCCGCGGAACGCAAATGCATGCCGGCGCGCTCGAGGCCACGGGTGAGGTGTTTTGGTTTGTGCACGCCGATACTGTTCCTCCGGCGCATTCTTTGGATGACATCGGGCGAAGTCTTGATGACCCGTCCGTAGTGGGTGGCAACTTCGGCTTGCTGTTTGACGGCCCGTCCAGGGCCGCCAGACAACTCACAGCTGTTTATCCCGCCCTGCGGATTCTTGGCCTTTGCTATGGGGATTCGGGCATCTTCATCCGGCGAACTGCGTACCATGCGATCGGCGGATTCCGCCCGCTTGCCCTGTTCGAAGATCTGGACCTGTTGCGGCGAATGCGGCGAGCGGGGCAGTTTGTGCATCTTCCCTCGCGGATACGCACTTCATCGCGCCGTTTCGAGCAGCGGAATTTCGCGATTGTGTGGCTGCACTGGACCACGTTGCAGATCCTGTACTGGTGCGGAGTCTCCCCGAACTGGCTGGCGCGGTGGTATCGTCAGGTCCGTCGCGCGGTCTAAGAAATCAGTGCTCGAGTGCGCTGACGGGATCACTGCCTCTGTCGCCCGTCTTCTGAGGGGTGTTCGCCGCATAAACGAAGGGATGGATCAGAATAATCGGCAACTCCTGGTCCCGGCCGCTCCGGAAACCCTCCACCCCAATAACGATAGTGTCTTGCGGAACCCGCGTCCGCAACGTCCCGTGCAGCCAGTCCCACACAGTAAAGCCGCTCGACCAGTTCGAATTCATCTGTTCCGGAACGGTGGAATGGTGGATGCCATGCAGCCGGGGCGTTACAAGAACTCTGGCGAGACGCCGTTCCCAGGCAATCGGCAGCCGTATGTTGGCGTGATGGAAAAGGATGCAGAAAACCAGGAAGGTCTGCCAGGCGGCAAACATCGCGGGGGTCGGCCCAATCAGCCGTATCTGTGCCGCCCGAAAGGCGACGGAGAGCGTAATCTCTCCGAAGTGGAAGCGGAGTGCCGTGGATGCGTCCATCTCGCGGTCGAGGTGGTGAACACGGTGAAATCTCCAAAGGAACGGCACGCGGTGTGTCAGGATGTGCCAGATGTAGAGCGTATAATCGAGCAGCAAAACCGCCGCAAGCAGTTTCACCCAGTCCGGAACTGGAAGATTTTGCAGCAGTCCGGTGCGTTGCTGCTGCGCCCGGCGTGCAAGCGCGACGGCAACGGGAGCTTCCAGCAAGAGTGTTGCTGCCGCTGCCAGGCCCGCGACCGCCAGGTTCCGCACGTCACGCTTCAGCTTGCTGTCCACCACGCGGCGAAGAGATCGCTTGTGTTCCCACCAAAGCAGCCCAGCCACCCAACCAGCCAGAACGGCGGTCCGAATTGGTCTGTCCAGCAGGCTACTCATACATTGAGTATGGTCAATCGCTGGTACAGGGGCCGTTGCGTATTCAGCGACGCCGGCGACTGCTTGAGAAGCTTCTCGTCGTGGTGGGTTTCGGTGCGTTTGCCGACGGCTGGATGGTACCCATTGAAGCCAGAAACGCCTGTACATCTGTTACAAGCCCGATGGGCCGCGGCAGGGACGGCAGTTCGCGATATTCCACCTTAATCCCCAGTGCGCGCTCATAGCTGCGCACATCGGAGCGTTCGAGCGGAGTCGCAAAAGTCCACGAGGCGCCACTTGCGCCGGCGCGGCCGGTGCGTCCGACGCGATGAATAAAGTTTTCCGCTTCCTGCGGCAAGTCGTAGTTCACGACATGCGCGATGTCATCCACATGAATCCCGCGCGCAGCGACGTCGGTGGCGACCAGCACGCGGTAAACACCGTCCTTGAAGCCCTGAAGCGCCTCGTTCCGCTGGCTCTGCGAGCGGTCGCCGTGGATCGAGGTCACCTTGTGTCTGCCCCGCTCCAGAAATTTTGCGAGCCTGTCGGCGCCCTCTTTAGTGGCCACGAAGACGAGGAAAGAACCCTTTTCGTTCTTCAGCAGATGCTCGAGGAGATCAAACTTAGAGCCCTGAGCGACTTCGTAGCAGAAGAGATCGATCTGGCCGGCCGTTTGTGCGCACGTCTCGACCGCGATGCGCACCGGATTATGTACGTAACTGGCGACCAGGCCCGCCACAGACTGCTCCATTGTGGCTGAGAAAAGCATTGTGTGGCGTTTTGCCGGAAGCTTATCGAGAATGATGCGCAAAGAGGGCAGGAAGCCCATATCGAGCATTCGATCGGCCTCGTCGAGAACCACAGTGGCGGCGCGGGAAAGATCGATCAGCCGCCGTTCCAGATAGTCGCAGAGACGGCCCGGCGTCGCG
>JBDUBZ010000128.1:0-10063 GCA_040003745.1 Terriglobia bacterium | reverse complement strand
TCATCAAGATCAAGATCAATCCGGATAAGATTCGCGACGTCATCGGACCAGGCGGAAAGGTCATTCGTGCTTTGGTTGAAGAGACCGGCGCGAAGATCGACGTTGAAGACGATGGTACCGTTTCGATTGCTACAGCCGACAGTGCGGCCGCCGAGGCTGCAGTCGCCCGTATTCGTGGGATCACTGCAGAAGCCGAAGTTGGGGCGACCTATGTGGGCACGGTCAATCGGATTGTGGACTTCGGCGCCTTTGTCGAAATCTTCCCGGGCACTGATGGCCTGCTGCACATCAGCGAAATTTCCGAAATCCGAATCAAGGAAGTCCGCGATGAGCTGAAAGAAGGCGACCAGATTCTGGTCAAGGTTCTCGGTCTCGAAGGCAACAAGATCAAGCTCAGCCGCAAAGCCGTTCTCAAGGAACAGCGCGAAAAGCTGAAGCCCAAAGAATAACCGGCGCCAGATCGCGTACGGAAAAAACGCGTCCGGGAAAAAGACGTAGAGAAAAGGGCGGGCCTCCGGGTCCGCCCTTTTTTTACGCTATGTTCATCGCCGTCAGCGGACGGAAATATTCCACCGTATGCCGCAGACCTTCCTCGAGCGTGACCACTGGCTCCCAGCCCAGAATGCGCCTGGCCTTCGTAATATCCGGCTGCCGCTGTTTCGGATCGTCCTCCGGTAGTTCGTGATGAACCACGCCCGCCTTGCTGCCGGTCAGTTCTTCGATTGCCGTTGCAAACTGCAGAATTGTCATCTCCCGCGGATTCCCCACATTCACCGGATACACTTCATCCGATAGCAGCAGCCGGAAAAGACCATCCACCAGATCGCTCACATAGCAGAAGCTTCGCGTCTGCTTTCCCGTCCCGAAAATCGTGATCGGCTCGCCCCGCAAAGCCTGATCCATAAAAGCGGGCACCACACGGCCGTCGTTCAGTTTCATGCGAGGCCCGTAGGTGTTAAAAATCCGCGCAATGCTGGTGCGCACGCCGCGCGACCGGCTGTAAGCCATCGTCAGCGCCTCCGCGAATCGCTTGCTCTCGTCATAGCACGAGCGCGGCCCCACCGGATTCACATTGCCCCAGTACGTCTCTACCTGAGGATGAACCGCGGGGTCGCCATAGGTCTCCGATGTCGAAGTCAGCAGGAACTTCGCGTCTTTCCGCTGAGCCAGTTCGAGCATCTGGCGGGTGCCGAGCGACCCCACATCCAGAGTCTCGATCGGATGTTCCAGATAATCTTTGGGGCTCGCCGGTGAAGCCAGGTGCAGCACGAAATCGACAGCGCCATCGATCTCCACCGGCCGCGTCACATCCTGCAGCCGGAAATGAAACCGCTCGTTATCGCGCAGATGCTCGATATTGCGTTCCGATCCCGTCAGCAGATTGTCCAGAGCGACCACTTCGAATCCTTCCGCCAGCAAACGGTCGCAGAAGTGAGATCCAATAAACCCGGCTGCCCCGGATATAACGGCGCGGCTCCCCGCCGGCGCCGTTTTCAATGCATTACCTCAAATAAGCCCACATCTCGAATTTAGCAGGCGGCCGGGACCGGAGTCGGGGCTGGCGCGAGCTACAAAAAGACCGCATGGATAAAACCATTCGCAAATACACGAACTTCGATGAGATGAAAGCGGACGAATAGCGTTACTGGCAGAGCCGTCCCGAGCATGAGCGGATGGAGGCGGCTAAAGAGATGGTCCAGGTGCGGATGGCCCGGGCAGTGGCGAGAAAGGGGTCGCCATAAGCCAGTTTTCATCCTCGTTCTCGACCAAAGCGAGGCGCGGCCATCGCCCATCACTGCCGCTGAAAATCTCTATTTCCTTTAACGTCAACAAATCGCCACAAAAATTAAAAAAGCCGCCCACCCCCGGATGTTAGCGTCGAGCCGGAAGCAGCAAAGGAAACAGAACCCATGCTCGACAACAAAACCGATTCGCACGAACTCCCGGAAATGCTACCCGATTTCCTCACTGCCGCGCGCAACCTATACACCGGTCAAACCGGCATCATGGACCGCAACGACCGCATCCACTACGACAAATTCTGCGATGGCATTATCGGCTGCCTCAAGCCCGCCAATCCGCTTGAAACGCAGCTCGCCTTCTCCATCGCCTCCGATTACTGGCGTCTCAACCGAACGCGCAACATCGAAGACGGCATCTTCGCCGCTTCCCACCCCAACCCCACGTCGGAACTCGGCCCCACGCCCATCGATAAACAAATCGCCGCCTCGCAGACCAGTGCCTTCCTCTGCAAACAGTCCGATTTCAAATTCCTCAGCACCTGGGAAATGCGAATCCAGCGCACGCTCAACCGCAACAAGGCCGAGCTCAAGCAACTCCAGGTGGAACGCGGCAAGCTCGAGAGCCAGCAGCCGGATCTCGGCCCCGTGTTCAAAGACACAAATACCGAAACGCAGGGGGATAGCAGTGGTCAGGGCTTTGCTTTTTCAAATTCTGCGCAACCCGCACCCGCCGAACCCGAACATTTCGGTGTCGCCGCGCCCGAGTCGCCCAAAGTACTGACAGCGCTGACTCAATCGCAGCCGACCGCCCAGAATGGGTTTGCTTTTTCAAATCCTGCTGTCGCACCCGAATTACCCAGCGCGGCCCCCAGCCAGCCGCAGGCGCCCAGCCCGCCAGCCTTAACATAAGGAATTCCACATAGCTGTATCGGACTTTTGAATTGGCCTTCTCATCTCCAGTTCGCTAACCTTGTTTGCAGCGGGAACAACGCAGTTTTCGCTTCGTCTCAATCTCCCCCGACTCCGGACCACGGCCGTCCCCCTGATATTCCCTGGCTACGCCATCGCCAAAGCTGGCTAAACCATTGTGAAAGGAGGATTTCCGCCGTGAACACCGATCTCTCCCGCTGCTGCCCCGCTACCCTGCGGAACTTCCCTCCCAACCCGGGCGTCCGGAGCCCCCAGAGGAGAGATGCTATGCAGCAGCCAGGTATCATCGGCAACGGCATGGCTGGCGTGGCCTGCCTCGAAAACATCCTCGCTCCCAAGCAGAAGTTCGAGATCACCATCAACGGCCTCGATTGGTATCGGAAAAACGGGATCGGCCTCCGCCTCGGCTCCCGCATTCTCGACGTCAACACAAAAATCCGCACTCTGACATCCGACGATGGCAGCGTCACCCGCTACGACAAATTGATCTTCGCCACGGGTTTGAGCGCCTTCATCCCGCCCATGGATGGGATCTGCCGGCGCAATGTTTTCACGTTTCGCAACCTGGACGACACGCACGGGATGCTGCGCGTTGCCGCCCCGGGCAAGCGCGCCGTTGTCATCGGTGGTGGCCTTCTCGGGCTCGAAGCCGCGCGCGGACTCCAGTTGTGCGGCTGCGAACTAACCGTCATCCACCTCGTCGACAGGCTGATGAACAATCGGCTCGACAGCACCGCGGGCGGTTTCCTGAAGCGCAGGATGGAAGAGCTCGGCATTCCGGCTCTGACCGGTCGCACCACCACCGCAATTCTTGGCCCGGATGAAGCGCACAGGTCGCGCGCAGCGCGTTCGTTGTGCGCGTGCTTCTTAGCCGAGGCCGAAGCCGTCGAGTTTACTGATGCCGAAAAAACCGCCGCCTGCAGAAGGCGAAGGCGCTTTCAAGCGACGCGTGGCTCGAACGCCGGCAGCCGGTCAACCCCACCCAGTTCGTGCAGATAGAATCCTTGCAGATGAGAGAGAATTTAATTCAATGAGCTGGATACCCATCACCCCGCTCGCGAGCATTCCGCTGCGCGAAGACCGCTGCATAAACGTCGGGGATCGCGAGATCGCCATCTTTAATCTGGGCGACCGGCTGGCCGCCATCGATGCCGCCTTCCCCCATCGCGGAGGACCACTTTGCGACGGCATTCTCACCGGCACGGGCGCGCACTCGCTCACGGGTGGCCCGCTTCACGGCTGGAAAATCGACCTCGCCACCGGCTGTGTCCTGAAGCCGGATGTGTCTGTCCGAGTCGGCCCGTATGGCGTGCGCGCGACCGATGACGGCATCGTCGAAGCAGAAATGCATGCGTTTTGTGTCCGGGAGATCGCCGCTTGAAGCTTGCATCTTTGGTCGTGCCGCTCGGCATCGCGGCTTCCACTTTCGCTCAGACCGCCCCCGCGCCGGCCGCGGCGCCAACCCTCTTCTCGCCCGCTTCCGAGATCGACAGCGCGCTTCCCCACTGGATCCGATTCGACGGCGAGTTCCGCACACGCTTCGAAGGCTATTCAGGCGGCGGCTATAAGCCCGACGCCAGCGATGCGTATGCACTCACCCGCCTGAAACTCGATCTAACCATCAAGCCCACCGCGTGGATGAAATTCTTCGGTGAAGTCTACGACGCGCGCGCCATCGCGAAAGACCCCGCGCTGCCGCCTTACCAGAACATCTGGGATCTTCGTCAGGCGTTCGTCGAATTCGGCGACAGCGAGAAACGCATGTTCGATCTCCGCGTGGGCCGTCAGGAAATCAATCTCGGAGACCAGAGGCTGGTCGGAGTTTCTGCCTGGACAAACACCGAGCGTACCTTTGACGCCGTGCGCGGCGGCATTCGTTACAAAGGCTATCGCCTCGACCTTATCTCCGCTTCCGTCGTCAACGTGGTCGATGGCGCCTGGGATCACCACCTGCAGGGCAACAATCTCCACGGCCTCTACGGAGGCATCGAAAAGCTGGTTCCCGGCGCCACAATCGAACCTTACATCTTCTGGCGTGTTCAGCCCCGCGTGAAAAACGAGGCCGGTGTGATCGCCAATGTGGATGAGAAGGTCCCTGGCTTCCGCTGGGTCGGAAAGCTCCCGCTCGGCTTCGATTACGGCGCCGAGATGGTGAAGGAATTCGGCTCGCTCGGTTCCGACAGGATCCACGCCTGGGCTGGGCACTGGGTGGTCGGAAATACCTTAAAGTCCGCCTGGTCTTCACCCCGTGGCTACCTCGAATTCAACCATGCCAGCGGCGATCGAAACGCAAAGGACGGCACCCGCGGCACCTTCGATCAGCTTTATCCATCCGGGCACGATAAGTACGGGCTGAGCGATCAGATCGGCTGGCGCAACATGAACGATCTGCGCGCCGGACTGGAAACCAGGCCACTCAAGAAACTCGGCGTCAATTTCGAATACAACGACTGGTATCTCGCCAGCCGTTTCGACGCCATGTACAACTCATCCGGTACCGCGCTTTTCCGCTCGTCCACAGGCGCGGCGGGATCGCATATCGGACAGGAATTAGATGTGATCGCCTCGTTGACGATCTTCAAGCCCCTGACGGCTCAGGCGGGCTTCGGTCATATTTTTCCCGGCGAGTTTCTGAAATTCGTCACTCCGGGCCGCGCCTATAACTTCCCGTACGTAATGTTCACGTACAAGTTTTAACGCTCGTTAAGAGCACTACAAATTTAACAGGAGAACCAACGATGTCGCTTCGCGGCTTCAGACAGGCGGGGCACGCCCCGACTTTGCTCTCGGCGTTTTTGTACTTCGATGTCAGTTTCATGGTCTGGGTGCTTCTCGGTCCTCTTGGACCGTTCGTCTCGGAAAGCCTGAACCTCTCCGCGTCGCAGAAAGGCCTGCTGACGGCGGTCCCCCTGCTCGGGGGCTCGTTCTTCCGGCTGATCCTGGGCGTCATGACGGAACGGATCGGCGGTCGCAGGACCGGCCTGATCGGCCTCGGTGTCTCTCTGATTCCGCTGCTCCTGGGCTGGCAGTTTGCCTCCAGCTTTGGCGAGTTTCTGCTCGTCGGCGCTCTGCTCGGCATCGCGGGCGCCAGCTTCGCCGCGGCTCTTCCACTCGCCAGCGCCTGGTATCCGCCCGAATATCAGGGCCTTGCGATGGGAATTGCCGGCGCAGGAAACTCCGGAACTCTAGTCGCCACGCTTTTCGCGCCCCGCCTGGCCCGGGCTTTCGGCTGGCATACCGTCTTTGGCTTCGCCATGATTCCCGTCGCTCTCGTCTGGATCCTCTTCGCCTTCCTCGCGAAGGATGCTCCCCGTAAAGCCGCCCCCAAACGCTGGAGCGATTACGCTTCGGTTCTGCGTGTCGCCGATACCGGCTGGTTCTGCTTCATCTACAGCCTCACTTTCGGTGGGTTCGTCGGCCTCGCCAGCTTCCTGACCATTTTTTTCCACGACCAGTACCATCTGACAGGTGTTCAGGCAGGCGACCTCACCACCATCGTTGTCGTTTTCGGGAGTTTTCTTCGCCCGATCGGTGGCACTCTCGCCGACCGCATCGGCGGCTATCGCATGCTGCTATTTCTGCTGGCGGGAATCGGTATCTGTCTCGCGTCCGTCGCCACCTTACCAGCCATAGGAATCGCGGTTGGCTTGTTCACCTGCGCCATGGGCATGCTGGGAATGGGCAATGGTGCGGTGTTCCAGCTGGTCCCGCAGCGCTTTCCCGATCGCGTCGGCCTGCTCACCGGAATCGTTGGTGCAGCCGGCGGTTTAGGCGGCTTCATGCTCCCCAACATTCTGGGCAGCATCAAGCAGACGACAGGCAGTTTTGGAGGGGGACTGCTGATTTGTGCCGCAGCCGCCTTTACGGGCTCCCTGGCATTGGTGTTCCTGGGTCCGGTTTGGCGCCGGAAATGGTCGGCGGAATCCGCGGCGCGCGCCGGTCTGCTGAAAACGGAGTTGGTCCCGGAAAGAGCAGCCTGAAATAAAAGAAACGGCAGATGTCGGAGGGGCATCTGCCGTTTTACCAAAGAACCCTCGGACGCTCGGAGGAAGACGCTCGAAGGCTGGCCCTATTTATCAGGCCACCAGGTAAACTGTTGGGGCTAAATCCCTGCCCTGATTATAAGACGCTTATAAACTGAATAAGTTTCGCGCCTGCCCGCGTGGCCGAACGCTTTTAAACAGCTACATTATCATGAAAAACGGCGCCTGCATGCAAGTGCCACTACTTTCCAAAAAAAAATTGGTTTATCGTAAATAAAACAGACTCAGCCTCGGCAAATGGGCCGATTCCAGTACGTTTCTATCCATGAATTGGCTTTGCAGCATCGAGATCTGTGGCCCCGTCATCCTACGCTTGTAGGGACTAAGATACGACTCAAGTTCCCGGCGCGCGGCGAGCGCCTGATCCTCCGTCTGACGGCTGCGCGCTGCGGCAATCAATTTCTGCTCCAGCATGGTAAGGCGTTCTTCAAGCGATTCCAGGTCCCGCGAAAGCTCCCCGATCGCTTTCAGAACCTGTTCGAGAGAGTCGGCGACGGAAAGGAATTCCGGAATGCCCGTTTTCTTTATTATTTCTATATTATTTTCGACATACCGGCGCAGATCGTCCGCGGGGAAGGGTGCTTGCGGCTCCTGCGCGGGCCTCGACTGACCCCCGTCGGCCATTCGCTGCGCCTCCGCCAGCACCGCCTGAGAACACCAGGCGAGCGAGTTCACCTGTTGCGCGCGCGACCGTTTTGCCCGCCATTTCTCGAACGCCGAATCGATGCCGCGCAGCACCGCTTCTAGCGGCACCTCGGCATTTCGCCACGTCTCAATCAGAGCCCAGTCGAGTGGCGATAATAAGAAAAGGCTGGTCCCGCGCGCACGCTGAAAGTGTTCCTCTATCTCGGTAAAGTAGTTGAAGTAGTTTTTGAATTCCGATTTATATTCCGCGCTCAACGGTTCCGTTCCCAGATGATTCTTAGTCCGTTCAGAGTCAGGTTTTCGTCCACCTGAGTGATATAGCGCGAGCCGGCAGCGATCATTTGCGCCTGACCTCCGGTCGCAATGACTTTCGTATCCGGCCCCATTTCGCCGATCAGCCGCTCGATGATTCCGTCGATCGCTCCGATCGCGCCGTAGTACAACCCGGACTGCATGCTCGCCACCGTGTTAGCACCAATTACCCGTTCCGGTTTGCGGAAATCGACCAGCGGCAACCGGGCAGTGCGGCTGAACAAGGCTTCGGCCGAGATCCCGATCCCAGCCGCAATGATTCCCCCGAGATACTCCGACTGGGCCGAAACCGCGTCAAAGGTGATCGCCGTGCCGAGGTCGACAATGACGCACGGACCGCCGTATGCGGTGAGCGCCGCGACGCTGTTCACAATCCGGTCGGCCCCCACTTCCGCCGGGTTTTCATAAAGGATCTTCAGGCCTGTCTTAGTACGCGCCGTGACAAACGACGCTTCCATGCCGAAGTACCGCTGCGCCATCTCGGCGAGCGGAGTGTTCAGGGGCGGCACGACCGACGAAATAATGATTCCGTCGATTTCCTTCGGGTCGAGCGACGCATAGCGGAGCAGGCTCATCAGCAGGATGCCCCATTCGTCGGAAGTCTGCTCCCGAACCGTGCGCAGCCGCCGATGATCGGCCAGTTCTTCGCCGCGGAAGATTCCGATCGTAATGTTCGTGTTTCCGGCGTCGAGTGCGAGCAGCATCTTCTTACATGTAAGCGGGGACGGTAATGCCCAGCACTGCCAGAGTCCGTTCCAGCTGGAGTGCGAAGAACTCCGTCATCCACAACAGAAACGCCTTTCGCTCCGGGTTCGGCTCGGAAAGGATTGGATACAGATGGTAGAAGTTGTTGAATGTCTGCGCAAGCTGGAAGGCATACCGCGCCACATGCGCAGGTTCGCCCGAAGCCACAGCCCTCTCGATAATGGCGTCGGCTTTCGAAGCCGCGAGCAGGATCTGCCAGGAGTCTTCCACTGCAAGGTGCCGCGCCATCGCTTCGCGCGTGAGTTCGCGCGCGAAATCGGGCTTCGTCTCGCCGCGCTTTTCCAGGGTGCGGAAGATGTTGCGGGCCCGCACCGCCGCATACTGAACATAAGGACCGGTTTCACCCTCGAAACTCAGCGCCTCCTGGAAATCGAAGGCAATCACCGTATTGCGCGTGAACTTCAACAGGAAATACCGCAGTGCCCCCATCGCGATTGACTCGGCCACGGCGCGCTGCACCTCCGCCGGGTCTTCCGGATGCCGGAACGTTACTTCCGCCAGAGCGTTCTCGATGAGCTTGTCCATCAGGTCGTCGGCCTTCACGCCCAGGCCCTTGCGCCCCGAGACTTCCACGTAAGGTTTGCGCGCATCCTCTTCCGACAGCGCGATCCCGAGATCGGCACAGCACCGCGGTGAAAGGGCCACCATCTCGTACGAGAAATGGATCGACTGCGCCGCCTGCTCCTCAAATCCCAGGGCGCGTAAACCCGCCTGCACTACATCCTGCAGGTACGATTGCCGCGTATCGATGACGTTATAAACCGTCTCCCCATGTCCGAACTGGGGCGCAGCCGTGGTCTGCGGCTGGTCCGTCGACACCCACACCTCGCGCCCGTCGGCATAGCGCGTCAGCGGCCGGTAGTAGAAGTCCTTCCCCAGCAGCCCGAACTTCCAGAGCTGATACGCAATGTCCTTGCCCACATAGGTAACGGTGCCATTCGAGCGCACAATCACCTTGCTGTCTTCGTTGGCATCGCCTTCCCCGCGGAAGGCCGAGGAGGGCATGACCCAGCACCCGGCATTCTTGCCCTCGGTTTCGAGATAGATCGCTTTGCGTTCCTTCAGCAGCTCGAACGCGGCAGCCCAGAACTGCAGGTGCAGAATCTCGCTTTCGCGCGGCAGCACGTCGTATTCGATGCCCAGCCGCAGCATCGTAGCCAGATGCGCGTTGACGATGGCGTCCGCCACCAGATGCGCCAGATCCGCCACTTCGTTGCCGCCGGCCTCGATGGCGTGCAGCGTTTCGGCGCGCCAAGCCAAGTCTTCGGGATGATCCTTATAGTGCTGCGAAGTGCGCGCGTAGAGATCCCAGCAGAGATAGTCGAAGCGGGGCGCCGCCACGAGAGCGCTGACCTCGGCGGGCGTCTTTTTTTCGAGGAAGTGGAACCCGGCCACCACGTCGGCCACCTGAACGCCTGTGTTGTCGATGTAGTTCTGAACTTCAACCTGTCGCCCCAGCGCGTTCAGCATCCTGACGAACGTGTCCCCCAGAACGGCGTTCCGCAGATGCCCGATGTGCGCCGCTTTATTGGGATTGATGTTGGTGTGCTCGATGATGATCTTGCCGCCCGGAGCGCGCTCACCGGCTTCCAGAGGCTGCAGCAGCGCATAGCCATAAAGGGCGCG
>JBDUBZ010000416.1:0-2998 GCA_040003745.1 Terriglobia bacterium | reverse complement strand
GTATTGCCGAGGAAAGTCCGGCCCCTTCCAAAGGGAAGCTGATACGTGCCGGCAGCGGTGAAGCGATGGTGAGGATTGATGCTGTCCACCCAGTCGAGATGGTTGTTATACGCATCAATCGCGTTCGCATAATAAGGCGCGATTGCCTGGGCGCTGGTGCTGGCCGTTATGCACTGACATTTCTCGCGAATGTAGGAGTATCCAAAGAGGAAATTGAATCCGTTGGCGAAGGCGCGCTGCACCCGGATGTCACCGCTGTAATACTGTTCGCTCACGCCGGATGCGAACGTCTCCCAGAGATTTCCGTATTGCGGTCGCTGCACGAGGAGAGAGGTCAGCGGAACGGTGAGCTGATTCCGCAGCGGTCCAGGAAACTGCGCCGGCGTCAGATAGTTATAAAAAGGATTGGCAACGGTCGCCGATGTTGCTGAACCATATTTATAGACCACACGCGGATCGACCAGATTCAGGTTTCTCGAATAGGTGAGGTCGTGCCCCTGATTCATGAAGAAGGTCGCGTTCACGACAATCCGTCCCGGCAACTGTCGCGAGACAGTGAGGTTGAAGCGGTCATTCACCGGCCGGATAAAGTCTGCGCCCGCCCAGGCGATGTTTGCCGCCCCCAGGCCAATCGCCGGGCCGGCAGTGGCTCCAGAAGGCGCAACAATCGGATTCTTTGTGTACGGGTTCGAGACGAATTGCTGCGGCACGCCATTGTTCAGCGGCAGAGGCGACTGCGAAGCGTCATAGCCGGGGTAGGGGGGCTGCATGAAATTCAGCGCCTCAAAACTACCATACGAGCGCCCCACATAGTTAAGCTCCGAAGGCGTTACGTAACGCGCATAGCCGAAGCGCACGGCCGTCTTATCGTTCACTCGCCAGGCGATGCCGATGCGCGGCATAAAGACAAGCTTCTGTGATTGCCACACGCCGGGATTGGAATCGGAAGTCCCGACCCAGGAACCGGTGAAGCTGTACGGCACTGTCAACAAGGAAGTCACCGATGAAGGCACGTTCGGCGGATTTGCCGATACCCCCGGAGTGGGAACAGTGAGGTCCGGCCCAATAGACTGCTGGTGCAGGTCATCATGCCAGGGCGTCTCGTATTCCCACCGCAGGCCCAGATTCAGCGTGATATTCGCGTTGAGCTTATAGTCATCCTGGAAGTAGGCACCGTAGTAGGTGATGCGATTCTGGTTCACTGGCGCAGCCACCGCCTGGCTCTGGTCGTCGATTGCCCCGAGCAGGAGCGTGGCAAACTGATCGCCGACAAGTTTGGTGTTCGGATTGATAAACGTATTCGCCGTCATCGTGGAGTTGAAAGCGAACTGGTTGCCCTGAACCGCGAGAAGTTTGCCTCCCTCATGCCGGGCCTCAAAGCCCGTGCGCAGGAAGTGTCTGCCGCGCTGCTGCGAAACATTCACCGCGTAGCTCTGGCCATTCGGCTGCTGCTGCCAGTGGTTACCGGGTGAGCCCAGCGTCAGGGCGTTGGTGGACCCATTCGTCAGAACCACGCCCGGCATGTAGTTTGGATAGACACCCGCCTTCATTGCGAAGGGAGCGTACCAGTTGTTACCAGGCCAGAATTTGGCGTAGTTGTCGACGTCCGCATTCGGTGAATTGAACTGGTCGACGAAATCGCGGCGGTCGCCGCTGAAACTGATGACGGTGGTCGGATTAACAGTCCAAAGCACCTGTGCCGGGAGAGTGAAGCCGTTGCGAGTACTGCCCGACTGCGTATAAAGCTCGTTCTTCAGCAGCAGATCGGGCGGGACGGTGAGCACGGCAGTCCGATAGAGACTCGGCCGCGCGAAGATCCGGATACTGGGATTCAGGTAGTAATCGACGCGCTCGGACAGGTTCCAGTAATTCGTCAGCCCGACGTTGATGAAGCTGTAGTTGTTTTGGCCTGTGATATTGTCCGGCGGGCGGTTAGGAACAAACGCCGCGAGATCGCCCGCCCAGCGCGCGCCCAGCGAATCGAAGCGCGAGGCGGGGATTCGGTTCCCACTAAACGCCTGACGCGTCACAGCGCCGGTGGCGGGGTCGAATGTGGTGGTAAACGGGTCGTAGATGGTTCGTAGCGCACCGTTGGTGTTCAGGCTTTGCGAAAAATCGCCCCCGATCTCCGCGGGCGTTGGAACGGTCCACAAGGTAGTTGCGGGTGTGCGCAGCCGCTGGGCTTCATAGCTGAAAAAACTGAACAGCTTATTCCGGATAATCGGATTGCCGAGAGTTCCGCCGTAGATATTGTTGCGGGCGGCGGTGAAGGTATTGGTGGTGCGGTCCGTAACGGCATTCATAGCGGGAATGCGGCCCAGCCAGGATGCCACACCGTGCCACTCATTTGTGCCCGATCTCGTGGCGATGCTCAGAGTGCCGCCGGCGCTGTGCCCGACGCTGGCGTCCACCGCATTCTTCTGGACAATTGTCTCCTGTACCGAATCGGTGTTCGGCACCCACGCAGCCTTGTAAGCGATGCCGACAGGGCTGCCGTCCACCTGGAGCTCGTTCTTCAGGTTGGTCAAGCCGCCCATCTCCACGCTGTTCGGCGAGTAGCTATTGTACGGATTCATCTCGCCACGGCGCGTTTCAACGACGGTAGGATCGAGCAACGACAGCTTGAACGGGTTGCGCTCGAAGCGGGGCAGGTCCTGGGCCATCTTTGTGTCGATGGTCATGGTCACGTTGGTGTTGTTGAACTGCACCTCGACGGGGCTCGCGGCTACCGTTACGGCCTCCCGCACGCCTCCGATCTGCAGCGGAACGTTCACGGTGATGTCGCCGCCCGCCTGCACAGAGAAATTTTCCTGGGAGAATCTGGCAAAGCCGCTCTGCTCGACGGTGAGCGTGTACTTACCGGGATCCACGTAGTCGAACCGGTAGACACCGGATTCGTTCGTGGTCGCAACGGCGCGGAGGCCTGTGTTCACGTTCAGCAGTGCGACGGTCGCGCCGGGGATGCCCGCGCTGCTCGAATCAGTGACGGCGCCCTGGA
>JBDUBZ010000127.1:0-10075 GCA_040003745.1 Terriglobia bacterium | reverse complement strand
CGCCGCCAGGCTCAGTCGAGCACCTGGGAGAGAACAGCGTCTCCGCGCCTCAGTTCCGCGGGGGGCATCGCTCTACTCTGAGAGTGAAGGAGATAAAGATGCAGGCGAGAATGGAAATTCAAAAGGCCGCGCCGGGCGTATTTCAGGCCATGCAGGCGCTGGAAGGTTACGTCAAGAAGTCGTCGCAGCTGGAGCCGCCCCTGCTCGAATTGGTGCGGATGCGCGTTTCGCAAATCAACGGCTGCGCGTATTGTCTGGACATGCACAGCAAGGACGCGCGCGCGGGCGGAGAAAGCGAGCAACGTTTGTATGCACTCGATGCATGGAGGGAGACGCCCTTCTTTACCGATCGCGAGCGCGCCGCGCTGGCGTGGGCAGAGGCTGTCACTCTGGTGAGCGAGTCCCATGTGCCCGATAGCGTTTACGAAGAAGTGCGGCTGCGCTTCCCGGAGGCGGAACTGGCAAATCTGACGCTCGCTATTGTGTCGATCAACGGATGGAATCGTCTGATGGTGAGTTTCCGCGCGGTGCCGGGCAGCTATCAGCCGCACGCCGCACAGCAGCAGCGTGCGGTCCCGGGTCAGGCCAACGCGCCGGGAGGAGGCGCGTCATGAGAGTCTTCGTTGCAGGTGCGACAGGGGCTATCGGGCGGCGACTCGTTCCGATGCTGGTGGCGGACGGTCACAGCGTCACGGGCATGACGCGTTCGCCTGGCAAGTGCGCCGATTTGGAAAAAAGCGGAGCGGCGGCTGTCGTTGCCGACGCGCTCGATGCCCACGCAGTGGCCGATGCAGTGCGGCGAGCTCAACCCGAAGTGATCATTCATGAGCTCACGGCTATTCCGGCCGCCTTCGATATCCGGAAGCTCGAGCAGCAGTTTCACCTCACCAGCCTCTTGCGCACGGAAGGGACTGACAACTTACTGGCTGCAGCCCGAGCGAGCGGCGTGCGCCGATTCATTGCCCAGAGTTACGCGGGGTGGTATGCGCGAACCGGCGGCGCGGTGAAAGCGGAGAGCGACCCGCTCGATACGAATCCGCCGGCGGCAGTGCGCGAGACCTTGCATGCAATCGGGCACCTGGAGGCGGCCGTGCAAAATACTGCGGGCATGGATGGCATCGTGCTGCGCTATGGAAGTCTGTACGGGCCTGGAAATGGGCTCAGCGAGGGTGGCCCTACCGTTGAACAAGTGCGGCGGCGTAAGTTCCCGGTCGTGGGAGCCGGTACGGGAGTCTGGTCGTTCATTCATGTCGACGACGCGGCCAGAGCCACGCTCCTGGCCGTGACGCGCGGCGCAGCCGGTGTTTACAACATTGTGGATGACGACCCCGCACCCGTGTCGCAGTGGCTTCCGGCGCTCGCCGAAATCGTGGGCGGCAAACCTCCCCTGCGATTGCCCGCGTGGCTCGCCCGGTTCGCAGTGGGCGAGACGGGAGTCCTGATGATGACCCAGGCGCGGGGCGCTTCCAATCGAAAGGCGAAGACGGAATTGAACTGGCAACTTGTCTGGCCCAGCTGGCGCCAGGGATTTAATCGGGGGTTGGGCGATACGGTCAGCACGCGGAATTCATCGCAGCCGGCGGCGTCATAGCCGCATCATACAAAGGGAGCAAGGCAATGGACGGGAAACTTGACACGGACGTTTTGATCGCAGGAGCTGGCCCGGTAGGTTTGTTTCTGGCAAACGAATGCGCACGGCGCAATCTGCGCTACCAGATCGTCGAGGCGCGTGCGGCCCAGTCGGAACATTCAAAAGCGCTCGCCATTTTACCGCGGACTCTTGAGATCTTTGACATGGCGGGCATTGCAACGCCGTTTGTTGCCGCGGCGAATCGGGTAACGTCGGTCGCGATCATAACTCATGGACGAACGCTGGTTGAGATGCCGTTCGCGCCGGAAGAAAGCCCGTATCCGTTCATCGCGATGGTTCCACAGGACACTACCGAGCGTCTGCTGTTCGAAGAACTTCAGAAGAAGGGTGGCGGCGTGCAATATGAAACCACGTTCGCGGGCGCGGTGCAGGACGCGGAAGGCGTGGACGTCACGCTGGAGCACCAGGGCGGGAGTTTCCACCGTCGCGCGGCTTTCGTGGTGGGTTGCGATGGTGCGCACAGCGCCGTTCGAAAGGCAATGGGGCTGACGATGGAGGGTGGTGAATATCCCGATTCATTCATGCTCGCGGATATCGAAACCAATGAGTCGCTCCCGGCGAACCAACTGCAGCTCTGTCCCAGCGAATTCGGTCCCGCGGCAATCTTCCCCATGAGTCCCACGCGGCGCAGGCTGGTGGCGACTGTCGAACGGACGGAAGGCGAAGCGCCCACTCTCGCTGTCGTCCGATCGATTCTTGAGCAGCGCGGGCCCGCCGGTTTCGAAGCTCACTCTCTGTATTGGAGCAGCTACTTCCGCATCCATCATCGGCGCGCCGCCACGCTTCGCGTGGGGCGGATGTTCATCGCCGGCGACGCGGCGCACATCCACAGTCCTTTCGGCGGACAGGGGATGAACACGGGGTTGCACGATGTCTGGAACCTGGTATGGAAGCTGGATCTCTACCTGAACGGCCACGGGAGCGACGCGTTGCTCGACACATACACCGCCGAGCGGGTGCCGGTGATCCGAAGCGTGATCGAGATGACCGACATTTTAACGAAAGCGATGGGAACGCCTAACCGCTTTGCGCAGGCGTTGCGCAACGCGGTCATCCCCATGGTGTCGCGCCTGGCGCCCGTTCAACACGCTTTTGTGAAGAGGCTGTCGGAGCTGGGAATCGCTTATCCGTCGAGCCCGATCGTCGAGGGTCCCGGCATCCGGTATCTGGATGAATCCATGCGCGGCGGAAATGGAATTCGCAGCCGATTTCTGGTGATAACGGATGAAGCGAGCGAGGAGATGAATGAACTGAGCAGCAGATTCAGCGACGTCGTCGAGGTGAGAAAAGCGGGGCGCCCCGGTATTACTTTGGTCCGGCCCGACGGTTATACGGCGTACGTGTCACATAGGGCGGGTGACCCGAATGCGGTGGCGGCCATAAAGACTTTGCTGCTGAAGCAGGCAGGATAGGAAGTGCGGAACGCGGCGCATCGCCCACCTGGGTGGGGTTGAATACCAGCCCTGTGAAGAGCAGCGCCCTCTAAATCATCGCTCCAGGGAGCGCCCGCAAAGCCACCCTCTAAACTGGCGCCTGAAGCCTGCAGGGAACCTTGAGCACGGCGATGGCGTCTTACCATGGAATGCGCCTGCTCACAAGGCTTCCCGGAGCCTTGATCATCGCCACCAGCGTTGCCGCACAGTCCGTCTCCCTCCACATCGAACCCGCCGCCGTTCAGTCTCAATTTCGCATTGGTGAAGAGATTGCGCTGAAGGCCGTCTTCGAGGTGATACCCGGCTCCGATGCTCCATCGGCTGACCAACCCGGCTGGACGATCATGCTGAATGGGCCCGACCGCTCCGTTCTGGGCTTCGGGCACGATCGTTTCGCAGTGACGCCGGAGGCCGGCACGCGCGACCCCTGGAGCTATCGCCTTCACGAGGGCATTATTTATTCAGGCCCCGGTGGAAGTCGCCTTGGCGACAAGCCCCTTATTCTGAATATGGATTTGAACCAGTGGGTCCGATTCGAACGTCCCGGACGCTACACGGTTCATGCTCTTTCTCATGCAACCGGCCCCCGGCGCCAGAACGTAGAAGTCGAATCGAACCAGATCGCCATCGATATTGTCGCCGCCGATCCCCTGTGGCAGGAACAGGAACTGGCCCGGGACGTTGCGATTCTAAACTCCACTGTGTCGAAGCTCGACAGCGCTTCGTTTGAATCGCGCATGAGCGCCGCCCGCCGCCTCACTTATCTCGACACACCCGCCGCGGTCGTTGAAATGGCGCACTGGCTGGGCGCAGCTGATATCCAGACCGCCCAAGTTTTGCAGGACGGACTTCGTTCCAGCCAGCATGGCCCGGCCGCTGTCACCGCATTGAAAGAATTCCTGCGGACGCCCTCCGAACCTGTAACTCCAATTTTCCTGCGAACCCTCGCCGCGCTCGACAAAACGTTTACAGAGCCGCAACATGCGTTGGCCGCGGTGGTCGAACAAAAACAGGGCGCCGACAAAGCGATTTCCATCAAGACGCTGCTCGACAGCATGTCCGCCGGGAGCGTGACGGCAAGGTTGCGTTCCGAAATCGCAGCGCTGTTTACACAACTGCCCCCTTCGCAACAATCTGAACTACTCGGCTATCAATGGGAAAAGATCGACACGCCGGAAATGATACCGGTGCTCCGGCAAATCTATGAAACGGCCGCACAGTCCCGCTATCCGGAGAATCCGCTTTTTGCCTCGGCCGTTGAACGCTTGTACGCGCTGGACACAAACAGGACTCGCTTGCTGCTTCTGGAAGAGATGAAGCGGCCCGAGCCACGCCTTCCGTACAGCACCCTCGCCATGCTGCCCGATACCACGCTTCCGGAACTCGATGCTACCCTGCTCGATCACCTGCAGCACGATGGCGGGCGCCCCGCCGAGGAGCTCATCGCTCGCTACTCCACCAAATCCATTCTCGATTCCGTGAAGGAATATTACGCAAAGCGCGACGCAGAGATGAGGTCGCGCGTCACCACGAATCCCAACATCGCGGCGCCGGCCTGCGAGCCTCCGCTGGTCGCATATTTCCTCCGGGTGGATTCCGCGTGGGGCGAGAAGGTGCTTCGCCAATCGCTCGCCGAGCGTAATTACACAATGGGCCGATGCTGGGTTGGAATCATTGGTCAGACCGCTGTTTATGACTCCGGTCCGGTGTGGGAAAAGGTTGCCATCGACGCTCTTGAGGACAATGCGGTGCCCGTCAAGATCGACGCGATCAAGTCTCTCGCCCGGTACGGCTCGCCCGCTGCCCGGCCGGCGATCTTCGCCACTTTTCGCTACTGGCATCGATGGTG
Source organism: Terriglobia bacterium (assembly GCA_040003745.1). Lineage (GTDB taxonomy): Bacteria > Acidobacteriota > Terriglobia > Bryobacterales > Bryobacteraceae > BOG-234. The sequence continues at coordinate 5,142 of JBDUBZ010000127.1, read as the reverse complement.
GGAAAATCGGGGGGACCAAAACGACGAAAGCCGCCGTCTCGAACAGGCCCTTGTCGAGGCCACCACGCGCGCGAGGAACTGGACGCCCGACGATGCCGACCTGGCCACTATCCGCGATCTGTGCCTGAGCGCAAGTTGCAAGTCCCAGGTCCCTCAGCGCCAGAATCAATAAGTTTGTTATTTGGTGAGGATGAACCTTAGGCCCACGTGCGCGTTAATCCACAAGAGCGACGGGATGATGCCGTCCGACGTCGTCACGGCCCAGGACTCATGGACTTTGGTTCCGAGGAAATAGGTTTTGTTGGCCTTTTTCGATTCCGCTCTCAGGTCGAAGACCTTTCGGGCTTATTCCAGACCGAACGCCATGATGGTGGAACCGGCGGCGACTCCGATATATTCTTTGCCGTCGAATTGATAGGCCATCGGAGAACCCTTCCAGTTTTGACTGGTCTGGAAACTCCACAGAACCTTACCGGTGGTCGCGTCGGCGGCCACGAAGGCTCCACTGTCCTCTCCGAAGAACACCAAACCGGTGGCGGTGGCGATGGTGCCGCCCCACGAATTCGCGGTGCCCACCTGCGGGATTTCCCACTTCACATTGCCCGTTCGCAGATCGAGGGCGCGCAGAATGCGCTGCGGCGTGGGTGAAGCATCCACGCGCTGGGCGCCGCCGAGGAAGGCGTGGCCCAGCTCAAAATCCTGCGGACGCTTCGAATAGACGGAGCACTTCTCATTCGTCTGCATGTAGAACAATCCGGTGGCGGGGTTGAACGAGGGCGAATACCAGTTGGTCGCGCCGTCCTGCGAGGGGCAGACACGCGTGCCCTTCTCGCTCGGCTTCTGATCCGGCTTCATGATCGGCCGGCCATCGGGGCCGATGCCGGCCGCCCAGGTTAGTTCCTTGATGAACTGCTTGCCCAGCAGCAGCTTTCCGGTCACGCGGTCGAATACATAGAAGAATCCGTTGCGATTGCCCTGTACGAGCAGCTTTCGCGGTTGCCCCTGCCAGTTAGCGTTAATGACGAGCGGTGTTTCGGTTGTGTCCCAGTCCCAGAGATCGTGAGGAGTCGTCTGGTAATGCCACTTCAGCTTCCCGGTTTTGGCGTCGAGCGCCAGAATGCAGTCGGAGTAAAGGTCATCGCCCTCGCGGTCGTCACCGTTGTAATCCTCACCCGGATTGCCGGTCTGCCAGAACACGGTATCGGTCTCGGCATCGTATACTCCGGTGAACCAGGCGACGGCGGCGCCATGGTCGATGCCTTTGCCCTTCCAGGTCTCGCTGCCGGGCTCACCTTTGAGCGGAACGGTCCAGAAGCGCCAGGCTTCTTTGCCGGAGGTCTTGTCGTAGGCCGCCACAAAACCGCGGGCACCCTCTTCCCCGCCCGCCGTCCCGGCGATGACGAGATTTCCAACGACGAGTGGCGCAGAGGTGGCGTTGTAGTTCAGCTTCCAGTCGGCAATCTCGGTTTCCCAGGCGACCGTGCCATCTCCGCGGTTCAGCGCGATGAGGTGCGCGTTATCGGTCACCATGTAGGCCTTGTCGCCATCAACGGCGACGCCGCGGTTCGCGCCGCCAGCCGCGTTGCCGATCAGACCGCGTGTGCGGGGGCGCTGATAATGCCAGATCTGGCGGCCGCTGCCGGCGTCGAGCGCATAGCATTCATTAGCGCTGGTCACATACATAATGCCATCGACAACCACCGGCGTAACTTCGAGACCGGTGACGTTGGGCATCGTGAAGATCCAGCGCGGGGCCACACGCTTCACGTTGAGTTTGGTGATCTGAGAAAGCCTGGTGAAGCGGTTCCCGCCCGGGTCCCCGTTGTAAGTGGACCAGTTAACTTCGGAGGTGACCTCGCGATATTTGCCGCCTTCCACTTCCCGCAATAAGTGGATTCGCTTATCTGGCGTGGAGACCTGTAGTTCCTGAAAGCCTTCCGCAACGGCCGTTCCGTCAATGATCCTGCCGGTCACAAGGACGGCTTTCACGGGATGCGGCTGGAACCCAATGCGGCGCGGACGGAGCGTGCGCACGAACGCGATCAGCGTCGGCATATCCGTGGCGCTCACGTTGAAAGCGGGCATCCCGCGCGTGGGCAGGCCTTGCGATACGGTCGTGGCGATCTGCGTGTCTGTGAGGATTCGCTGCAGGCGTGCGATGGGGGGACCGAGCTCACCGCCGTTCCCGTCCGATCCGTGACACCCGGAGCAGCGATTTTCGAATAGGACGCGGCCCGGCTCGGGGACGTCCTGACTAAATGCACAAGCGGCGCAGGCCAGCAAGAGGGCGATTTTCGTGATGTGGATCAAGACGAAATTTTACTGCATTGCGCGGGGGCGGGTATTTCTATATTCATCAGCACCACGCCAACCGGCGAAGATCGGGAGCAGCAGACAGAAATGTTCCGCGCACGAGCGTCACGAACGACCCCAGCCGCCGCCGCCCGGGGAATGGATGCGCAGGCGGGAGGAACGCGCGATTTCGAGGCGGGTTTTGGCGGGAATCACCCTGACCGCGGCGCCGTCAATGACCTCGTTGCGGCCCGCGGCTCCGTCGTCGCCGCCGGCCAGACCCCACGGTCGCCGCTCGCGGCGGTCGGACAGGATAGTCACCTCCGCATCTTCGAGGAACTGCAACTCCCGGATAATGCCGTCCCCACCGGGGTACTTGCCGGAGCCGCCGGAATTCGGTCGAATTCGATACTGTCGGACCAGCACCGGATACTCGTGCTCAAAGGCTTCAACCGGCGTATTCCAGCTGTTTGTCATATGGGTGTGAGTGGCATCGCGTCCCGGACCGCGGGAGGACGCACCCATGCCGCCCGCAATGGTTTCGTAGTAAGCAAAGGGCCGGTTGCGCAGCGTATCCCAGCCGCCGAAACTCAGGTTATTCATGGTGCCGGAGCTAGCGGCGGGAATGCGGCCGGGCACGGCCTGAGCGAGGCAGCCGAGGATGACGTCGGTGATCCGTTGCGAGGTCTCGACGTTCCCCGCGGCCATTGCGGCCGGCAGTCCGGCGTTGACCACACTTCGCTCGGGCGCAATCACCTGAATGGGACGCAGCAGCCCGGCGTTGTACGGTACATCGCCTTCGATCAGACAGCGAAAACAATACATCGCGGCGGAGATGACGATGGCGTAGTTGGCGTTGACGCAGCCTTTCACCTGCGGGCTTGAGCCTGTGAAGGCGAGTCTGGCTTCGTCGCCGCGAATGCGCAGCGCGAGGGCAATCCGTACCGGTGTTTCGCTGATGCCGTCGTTGTCGAGAAAATCTTCGAACGTGTAAGTGCCGTTCGGGATCGCCGCCAGCATGGTGCGCGTCATCCGCTCCGTGTATCCGAGAAGTGCCTTCGCAGCCCGGCTTACGCGCGCTCTTCCATAGCGAGCTATAGTTTCGAGCAGTCTGGTTTCGCCGCGCCGCGCCGCCATCACCTGGGCGAGCAGATCGCCTTCCCGTTGTTCCGGGGTGCGCACGTTCGCGAGAATGATCCGCATCACGTCGCGGCACACCTCGCCCGCGCGCATCAGAAGTACCGGCGGAAGACGCAGGCCCTCCTGGTAGATTTCGCGCGCCATGGGCATCGATCCGGGGCTCATGCCGCCCACGTCGGAGTGGTGGGCGCGGCTGGCGACGTAGAAATCGGCACGCTTGTTCCTGCTTGTGAACACTCCGGAGACGGCCGTGATATCCGGCAGATGAGTGCCGCCGCGAAAGGGGTCGTTGAGGATGACCACATCGCCCGGACCCAGTTCGAAAGCATCGAGCGCGTGCCGGACCGACAGCGGCATCGCGCCCAGATGAACGGGCATGTGGTCGCCCATCGCCACGGTTTCACCCTGCGCATCGTAAATGGCGCAGGAATAGTCCCGGCGCTCTTTGATGTTGGCGCTGAAAGACGTTCGGCGCAGGACCGTGCCCATCTCGTCGGCGATCGATACAAAGAGATTGCGGAAGACTTCGAGGTCCGGCGAATAGGATCTGGGCCGCAAGCCGTTAGTCTTCTTTAGCCGGTTCGGGTTCCTTGACATCCGGAGTCACATCCAGAGCCGGTGGCTTGATTTTGCAGTTCGCGGCTTCAATCAGGAAAGAAGCGATAGTTTCCCATTTCTCACCGAGACGCCTTTCAATCAGATAGGTTTTCCCATTGCGGGCGGGACGGATGCGGAAATCGGCATTCTCGAAGGAAGGCGGGGCGCGCTTGATCTTCGGCGGCTCATCGGTTGTGCTGCGAGCCATCCAGTTGTCGCCGCCCGTCTCCGATTCATAAGCGGCGTAGCGGCCGCCCGGCGCTTTGCGGCCTGCGTCGACGATCAGTTCGCCATGCTGCGCGGAATCGAACCAAAAACGATGGACCGACCCGGGGCCACCTTCATCGGTTACCGGGCGTTGGCGCCAGGTAGTCCCGCCATCCCTTGTGATCATGAAAAATGGGTCGCGGGATAGTGGGTATTGCGTCTCTCCGGCTGCCCAGCCGTGATCGAGGTCGTAAAACTGGATCTGATCGAGAGAGGCTCCCTGGATATGCGCTCCGGCTTCCCGCCAGGTCGCGCCCGAGTCGTCACTCGCCAGCAAAATGGAGGAAACGGTTCCCGAAGTGGCGTGCAGATCGCCCGCCAGGAATAATTTCCTGCCCGCCGGGGCAATCCCGTTCAATTCCAGGTAGATGGGGCAGGGCTCGTCTTCGGTGCAGAGCAGGCCCACAGCCTGGAGCTCACTCTCGGCGCAGTCGAAGGGTGCACGCAGGGGTTCGCCATGATTGACCAGGAGAGCGGCCGGCGTTTCCTGAGCCACGAGGCGCGGTAACACCAAAAAGAAAGAAGCAATGGAACGCCACATCATGCTCGTCGCAATTTTAGCAACGTCGGGAAGGGTCCCGGGCCGCCGCGAAAAAAATGGATTTAAAAAGAAATGCGGGCGCAAACTGGGGTGATTGGGGTGTTTGCGCCCGCTCGTCGTAACGGGGATTTGCATAGTAGGCGCGGGAGTACACCGCAAGGTTACCCGGGGAGAATTACTTTTTTACATTTCTCCATTACAGGCAAAAAAATCAGATGTCGAACATCCCCTCAAAGAGGACGCTGCTCAGGTACCGCTCCCCGGAATCCGGCAGAATCACGACGATGGTCTTGCCACGCGATTCT
>JBDUBZ010000126.1:0-10085 GCA_040003745.1 Terriglobia bacterium | reverse complement strand
CCGGTGTCGCCGATGACGAGGTCTTCGCGGAAGGAAGCGGCCGTGGCGATGGCTCTGCCTTCGGGGTCCAGAATGAAACTCGAGCCGTCGAAGACAATCTGATCGTTACCGCCCACCTGATTGACCACCACGACAGGTGTCTTGTGGCGTCTGGCGATGGCTTCGAACATTTCACGGCGCAGCGCGCGCTTGCCCATGTAGAAGGGAGAAGCGTTGATGCTGACGAGGATACTGGCTCCCTGCTGCATCAGTTCATCGACAGGGTCGCGAGTATAGAGCCTGTGGGTCCAGAATTCCTTATCGTTCCAGGCGTCTTCGCAAATCGTGAGGGCGACGCTGTCCCGATGCAGCCGCCACAGCGATTGCGATTCAGCCGGCACAAAATTGCGAGCTTCATCGAAGACATCGTAGGTGGGCAGCAGAATCTTCGTCTGCCTCAATACGATTCGCCCGCTCTGAACCACGGCTGCCGAGTTGGTAGCCTGCTTCCCCGTGGTCAGATGGGACCGGCCGACATAACCGGCCACGATTGCGATGGGAAGATCACGGGTTAACTCCGCCAGGCGGAGCAGGCTGGCTTCCGATTCCCCGATAAAGCTGCGCTTTTCGACTAAATCACGGGGCGGATAGCCCGTGAGCGAAAGTTCGGGAAACACAATCAGCTCGGCGCCCCGGGCGGCCGCATCTTCGGCAAAACGAACGTTCAGGGCGACGTTGCCGCTGAGGTCGCCCACTGTGGGATTGATCTGCCCCAGCGCAATCCGCATGAACCCTTAGTTTAGAGGATGAGGCGTCTGGCAGATTAAGTGCTGTTAAGAAAGCGAGGAATTTGAGATGCGCCTATTCGTGGACTTTTTCTTTGTGATTCTGTTCTTCGTTCTCGTTGCCGCTTGGTTGCTGGCATGGGGGATGTACCACGTCGCGGGCGGAGGCATCCACCTTCTTCTGATTATTGCCGTGGTTTCGCTCATCGCTCACTTTATGCGCGGCCGACACACAGTTTAAAGGCGGGGTTCACTACAATCACATTTACGTGATTGCAGGAGATTCCATCACAGCTGTCGTTCCCGTTCATAACGGCGCGGACCTGCTTGAGAAGCTGCTGACTTCCGCGCGGGCGCAGACGGTGGGCTTCCGCGAAGTTATTGTCATCGATAATGCCTCGAACGATAACGCCGTGGCGGTGGCCCGGCGTTTTGGATGCCGCGTTCTGCAACTGGACCGCAACACGGGGTTTGCCAGCGCGGTGAATCTCGGATGGCAGAGCGCGGTTAGCGACTGGGTCGCGATCCTCAACAGCGATGTTGAGCTGGATCGCGAATGGGTGGAGCGTCTCGCGTCACTGGCTGAATCCGCCAGTTTTGCCGCAGGCACTCTGCTGAGTTCGGGCAATCCCTCCGTGATGGATGGTTCCTACGATTTAGTGAGCAGGGGTGGCTGCGCCTGGCGGGCGGGGCATGGCCACACCTTTTCCACTCCAGGCGGTCCGACGCCAATAGCGGTGGCTCCGGCCACGGCGTGCCTCTTCCGGCGCGACGTGCTCAAAAGCCTGGGTGGGTTTGACGAGACCTTTGGCTCCTACCTCGAAGATGTGGAACTGGGGATGCGTTGTATTCGGTCGGGGTTCAGGGGAATCTACGTTCCGGATGCGATCGCGCGTCATCAGGGCAGCGCCACATATGGGCGATGGAACCCCACAGTCGTAAGGCTGATCTCTCGTAATCAGCTGCTCATCATTCAGCGGCACTATGATCCTGCATTATTCCGCGCCTGTTTGTGGCCTATTCTGATCGGACAGATTCTCTGGGGACTCCTCGCGTTAAAACATGGTGCGTTTGGCGCCTGGTGGTTGGGGAAGCGGGAGGGCCTGAGGGAATTTTCCGCCGGGGGCACGGCCTGCGCGGCTATTCACGATTTCCTGATCGCGTCGGAGTCTGAGATCCGGGCCCGCGCTACGGGTGATTTCTATTGGCGCTGGTATTTCAGATTGACCGCTGCGGCGCATTGACACATGTCCCGTGTCGCGATCGTAATCGTCACCTTCAATTCCGCGCATGAAATCGAGGGTTGTCTCGATTCCCTGACCGCCTTCGACGATCTGGAAATTGTCGTGGTCGACAATGCTTCGAGGGATCGAACCAGGGAAAAAGTTTCCGTCCGAAGCATTCGTCTCATCGCCAATTCCGGGAATGCCGGATTTGCCGCGGCGGTCAATCAGGGAGTGCGGGCCACCACCGCCCCGCTATTGCTTTTATTGAATCCAGACGCACATCTGGAGCGCGGGCTCGACGCGCTCGCCCGCGAGTTCGACGACCCAAAGACCGGCGCAGCCGGGGGCCTTTTGACGGGAGCAGACGGAGCACCGCAGCGCGGGTTTATGTACCGCAATCTGCCGTCGCCCGCAGCCTTGATATTCGAAGTTCTGGGCCTCAATCGGCTATGGCCCGGGAACCCGGTGAATTGGCATTACCGGTGCTTAGGCAGGGACCTGAATACTCGCGCAGAAGTGGAACAACCCGCGGGAGCTTTGCTGATGTTTTCACGCGTGGCATGGGAAAGGGTGGGCGGATTCGACGAGCGTTTTCATCCTCTTTGGTTCGAGGATGTGGATTTTTGCGCGGGTTTGAAGCGGCTGGGCTACTTTGTACATTTTAATCCGCTTGCGGTGGCCAGACATACGGGATCTCACTCGATCCGCGCCCTTCCGCTGGAGCTGAGAGAGCGATATTGGTATGGTAGTCTTCTGAAGTATGCGGCGAAAAATTATTCTTCGCAGGCGTATAGGGTGTTGTGCTTAGCGGTTGCGTCAGGCGCTGCTTTTCGCGCAGTCTTATTGGCTCCGCGCGAGGGCTGGCGTGCATTTGCTGTTTACGGGGCTGTTTGCCGCCTTGCTCTTGGCCGCCTGTTGCGTCCGGGTCAAAGCAAATAGGGTTACTGTCGTCTGAATGGCGTGAAAAATCTTGAGTGGAGCTTGCCTGCGCGCACATGTCCCGTAGAGACTTCGTCTCGATAACGATCGTCACTTATAACAGTGGCCGCTTTATTAAGCGATGCCTTGAATCGGTTCTGGAGCAGGCTTACCCGTTCAAAGAGATCATCGTTATCGATAACAATTCGTCCGACGGCACCATCGACATTCTGGAGCCTTTCGACGACCGCTGCCGGATCGTTTATAACGAAGAGAACATTGGCTTTGCCGCCGCTCAGAATCAGGCCATCGCGCTCTCAAGCGCCGAGTGGGTGCTGACGCTCAATCCGGACGTGCTTCTTCTGCAGGGTTTTCTCGAAGCTCTGGTCAACGCAGGAAATCTGGATCCCAAAGTGGGCACAGTCTGCGGCAAGCTGCTGACGATGACGGCTGGCTTCGATTTTCCGGAAGAGCCGCTGGTCGATTCGACCGGAATCTATTTTACGCCGAATCTGAGACACCTCGATCGCGGCAGCCTGCAGGTGGATAACGGACATTTCCGCAATTACGAATATGTGTTCGGGGCCACAGCGGCGGCGGCTCTTTACCGCCGTGAAATGATCGAGGATATTTCCATTGGCGGTGAGTTTTTCGATAACGATTTCTTCGCTTACCGGGAAGATGCCGATGTCGCCTGGCGCGCGCAGCTCATGGGCTGGAAGTGCCTCTACGCGCCCTACGCCAAGGGCTACCACGTCCGCAAGGCGCTGCCGGGCAACCGCCGCGCCCTGCCGCCCGAAATCAACATGCATTCGGTGAAGAACCGATTTCTTCTGCGGATGAAGAACATGACGCCAGACCTGTACCGCCGGAATTTTTTCTCCATTACGGTGCGCGATCTGGTAGTTGTGAGCTGTTGCCTGCTCTGGGAGCACACGTCGCTGAAGGCTTTCCCGTTTTTGTTCAAAAACTGGCGAAATGTTATGCAGAAGCGCCAGGCGATCATGCGGCGGCAACGCGTTGACGATGCCTATATGGCCAGCTGGTTCGATTTCGAACCGGTGAGTAAGCCGGCGCCGAAGAAATTCGCCCTCGCTGTGACGCGAACACCCGCGCGCCGCCGCTGAAGCCCCTCGGTGCGCATAGCATTGTTGGGAACGCGGGGCATCCCCGCAAACTACGGCGGTTTTGAAACGTTCGCCGAAGAGCTTTCCACACGGCTCGCTCAGCGCGGGCACAAAGTGGTGGTCTATTGCCGGGCGCGGCGTGGTCCGCACGAGTATAGGGGCGTGCAACTCGCTTATCTCCCCACGATCCCCCACAAGTATCTGGATACTCTGGCCCACACGTTTTTTTCCACCCTTCATCTGCTGTTCCATCGCGCCGATGTCGCGCTTTATTGCAATGCCGCCAATGCGGTCTTCACCCTCGCGCCCCGGGCCGCGGGCATGCCTGTGGCGCTGAATGTGGATGGCATTGAGCGCCGGCGTAAGAAGTGGAATGCGCTCGCGAAGGCGTGGTACCGGGCCTCGGAATATCTTTCGACTATTTTCCCGAATGTAGTCATCACGGACGCGCAGGCGATCCGCCGCTATTATCTTGAGACTTACGGGCGCGATTCGACATTCATCGCCTATGGCGCCGATACCGTACGGGCAGACACACGCGAGGCTCTCGAATGGCTGCAGCTGGAGCCGAACGGCTATTTCCTGTATGTGAGCCGGATGGAACCCGAGAACAGGGCGCTCGAAGTCCGCCAGGCATTTGAGCGTGTGCCGACGGCATTGCAGCTCGTCCTGGTGGGCGACGCGCCCTACGCCGACGACTACATACGCAGCGTTCGAAATACCCACGATCCGCGGATCGTGATACCGGGCGCTATTTACGGCCAGGGATACCGGGAGTTGGGAACATGGTGCTTCGCATACGTGCACGCCACCGAAGTGGGCGGTACGCATCCGGCGCTTATTGAGGCCATGGGCCGCCGCGCTTTGGTCCTGTATCTGGATACCGTGGAAAATCGCGAAGTGTGCGGTGATGCCGGCCTGCCCTATGACGACGAAGCGGGCCTGGTGGCGCGTATGCGCGAGGCCATCGCCATGAGCGAACCCCAGCGTGAACTCTACCGCGCGCGGGCCGAGGCCCGTGTTCGCGAGCGTTACGACTGGGAAGCCGTCACCACCCAGTACGAAGAGCTTTTGGCAGGACTGTTGCGAGAATAAGACCGGTGTCCGAAAAAGCCCGCTCTTACGTTGAAATTTCGCGTGCGACCATCGCTTCCAACTATCGTGCCGTCAGGGATGCCGTAGGGCCCGGGGCGGGTGTGATCGGGGTCGTTAAGGCAGACGCCTACGGACATGGAACTGTGGAAGTTTCGAAAGTCCTGTGCCGGGAAGGTGCGGAATGGCTCGCTGTCACATCGGTGGAAGAGGGAGTCCAGCTCCGGCGTGCCGGCATTCAGTGCCGCATTCTTGTCATGGCCGGCATACTGGGCTGGGAATGCGGAGCCGCACTCGAATTCGGGCTGACGCCGGTGGTGCATTCACTCGATGAGCTGCAAATGTTCGATGAACATTTCGGCGGCGCCGAGGCCCGGTTCGACGTACACCTTAAAATCGATACCGGCATGGATCGGCTGGGCACGCTTGCTTCCGCCGGTGAGATCGCGGCGGCCGTGGCGGCGGCCCCCTCCATTCGCATAGAAGGCCTGATGTCCCACTTCGCCTCCGCCACTGATTTCACGTCCGCGCAGACCGACGAGCAGTTGACCAGGTTTCAACGCACGGCTGAAAAACTGGAAGCGCTGGGAGTGCGGCCCGCGTTGATGCATTTTTCGAGCTCGAATGCGATCGCCTATCCCCGGCGGGCGGCGTGGTTATCGCTGGTTCGTCCGGGGCACGCCATCTACGGCTATGTTTCGCCCGCGCGCGGACCCGCTCCGCCGCCGCTTTTTACGGTTCGTCCGGCTCTTACCTGGAAGACGAAAATCATCGTTATTAAAGACGTCCCGGCGGGGTCGCGAATCGGGTATGGCGGATCTTTTGTGGCGCAGGAACGAATGCGTATCGCGGTGCTGGCGGCGGGTTACGCGGATGGCGTGCAGCATCGCCTGTCGAATCGTGGCAAAGTCATCGCGGGCGGGCGTTACGCGCCGATTGTGGGCACCGTATCTATGGACCTCACGACCATCGATATCAGTCAATCGCCGCAGATGCGGGCGGGAGACGAGGTCACTCTGCTGGGACGTGAGGGCGATGTTTCGCTCGATGCGCAACAGATTGCCCGTACCGCCGGAACGATTTCCTATAACGTGTTGTGCGGCATCGGGGCTCGCGTGGCGCGCTTCTACACGGATTCGTAGTTGAGGCGCACAACCAGGCGTGGCGAATGTTGCCGCTGCCACGAAGGAACTGGTGGCAATCGCCAGCCGCTGAGAGGCTCGCCGTGGCCGTCAATCGCCACAGCACTCCGGGGGCATGCCGCCGACCACAATCGACAACAGACAGCAGGGTTCTTCGCGGGCGAGGAAAACCACCAGCACACTGCGATCAAGCCAGGCCCTGCGGACGATCTCTTCGATCCGCTTCTCTTTGCTGCAGACGCGATGCATGACGCAGCCGGCGGCCTTGAGCTCGAAGCCTTCGAAATCGCCAAAGCCGTCATAGATCAGCCCCGCGACTTTGCCTGCGATCTCGATGACATGCTTCGGATGCCCGCCGCCTCCGGGTTTGGTGCCCTGCCAGTTGCCATCGCCTGTGGCAATGACGAGACCGGAGTCGCCACCCATGCCATCCACGCGCCAGCCAAGCTGCTCGATATACCTTGTGAGTACCGGGTACCAGCGGCTCTGCACCGGCGTTCCCTTCAGGATCCAGCGCATGATGGACAGATACTTTTCTTCGCCCGCAAGCAGCGCCTGCTTTGTGCTGACGGGAATGGTGATCCGGAAAATGCCGTCCGTGCGGCGCCATGCGAGGAACCGGCGGTCTGGCGGCAGCGAGGAAAAAGACTGCGCCGCGTTCGTCTTGATCACGCGTGCGCGTTTCTGCTCGTTGATTGGCTTACGGCCAATTACGACGCTGGTAATCTGACGCACTGTGACGGAGAACTCCTCCCCTTTGTGAATTCCAGCCGGCAGTTCAATGGTCATCAAGCCCACGAACGCGGCGCGGGCGCCCTGCGGCACCGGAATGTAAGTGACGTCCCCGGTCTGGCAACGGATGGTGCTGCCGTCGACCTTCGTAAGCCGGTGCGTGGTGTACATTTTGTCCGCCCAGAAGAGAATCTTCCCCGCACTGGTCTGGGGAAGATAGATCATGGCGGTGGTGCCGTGAGGAATGCGGCCCCACTCGATCATGAGCTCGTCGGGCTTGCCATCCGGCTTCAGCAGCAGAGCCGAGGGTTTGACTTCGAAGGGATGCGGCGCCACGCGCGAGGAAGGAACACCTGGATTCGGCACATTCACAAACGCCAGGTTGCGCTGCGCCAGCTTGTCGGTGATCGAAGGATCGGCGTTCGTTGGAATGGACAGGCCGGGGAATGAAATCTCGGCCAGCAGGCACTGATGGGCGCTCTTCACCAGTTGCTGAACCGAAACCAGCGGTCCCATGTTCTGATAGGGGCCATCCGGCAGATTGGCCGGAGAGCCGCCGATCAACCGCGCGGGATAGATCAGCTCACCGGGCTGGTTGATGTCAAGCCAGCATCCGAAATAGGTATCGACGCGGCCTCCCAGCGAATCATGGAAGATGGTGGCCTGCACATTCGGAGCATCCGTTTGCTGGCTCATCGGGAAGACGGTGGCGTCCACGCGCTTTGAGGCGAAGAACGGGATCGTCATGATCTCGTCCCCCTGCACTCCGAAGACAGGGATCAGCTCACCGGCGGGATTGGTCTGTGTCCGGTAGAGAGTGGACGAATTGTAAATCGCGTTGGTTTGCTGTGCCGCCCACGTGCGGAAGAAGAGCCGGACATCGTTGATGTCCTGGTTGAGGTCCTGAAAGCGAACCCGGGCGAGGGCGAAATTGAAAACCTTATTGGTTCCGTTGTCGGGCGCGAGGGTAAGCGCGGCAGGCTCCTCGAGTTGCGGCAGTGCATCGAAAGCGGGTCCGAGGGACGCCTTGTGGGTGTTCAGATTTCCAATGACGGTCGAGATAAAGGTGGTGGCCAGATCGTCGGGGTTGCCCGCGGCGGGAATCGATTCCGCGAACTTCTTAGCCGAACCGTCCGCCACCATCTGAAAAACACGAATATCGACACTGAGATACCAGGGAATTCCGTTCGCCTGATCGCCGTGAAGAATGTATGGATTGGGCGTGTTAAGCAACATCATTTCCGCGCTGCCGGTAACGGTGGCGCCGCCCCCGCTGGTGAACGATGCATTCACGATGACCGCGCGGGGCGCACCGGCGAAGACGGAATTGTCGGGAAAACTGAAACGGAAGGGGAAGGTAAAACGCTGTACAGTTCCGGACGGCAGAGAGAAATCTTCGGCCAGCGCGGGGCCGGCGAACTGCACCTGAAAATTGCCGGTGGGGTTGGGTATCGCCGGCACAATGGGAGGCGCCGAGGCGTTGGCGGCTGTGATCCCGCCCAGATCGTTGGCGCTGAACCCTTCTACCACCACATACAGGGCGTCGTCGAATTGCGCAGGTGAGCCGAGCAGGTTGATGATGCCATCGACTTCGCCCTGCCCGATCGTACTGCGTTCCACGATAAAGAACAGATCCTGCGTCCCCACGGAGGCGGTCATCGCGGTCGAAGCGATGCCGTTGGCCACGACTTCGAGCGAGTAGGAGCCCGTGGCCGTTCCCAGCGGAACCAGAACACTGCACGTCTGCGGCGTGGCGCCAGTAGCGACGCCCATTGTCGAGAACTGCGATGTGGGCAGGAAGCTCACGTTGCCCGCGCCATCAGTAATGCGCACCAGCGGATAGTTGGTGGCGCCGCCGCGGTCGTCGCCATAGCTGTTGGCCTGCGACAGGCCATTGAGCTGGGCGCCGGTCAGGATATAGGTGTGGCCCGCAATGAGCGTGGAGGGGAAGGTGGTGATGGTGGGGCGCCAGGCGTTGTTCGGCGTGTTCTCCGTCGCATCCGGAGTATAGATGCCGATCGGGTTCTGCTGGCTGGCGAATAGCACCTGACCGTTAGGCAGAGGCAGCAGCGAAGTTTCCCAGCAATCGTTGCCGTTGTTCCCGGGCTGATTCGTCAGCGCGGGAATTGTGCCGGGGTTGTTTGGATCGAAAGTGCTGGGGTCGAACTCGAAGAAGTTCGTGGGGTTCGACCAGAAACTGATGGGCGGACCTTCCTGCCGAGTTCTGCCGGCGACGCACAGGATCTGGCCGCCCGGCAGCAAACAGGCGGCTCCGTCGATCACGGTTTGAAGCCCGGCCGGGGCGAGTGCGTTGCCCGGATCGGCTGGCATGGCCGGACCCGTGATCCACGCAGTGGCAACCGGCTGAGCGGGGTCGAAAATGGCGGTATTGCCGGTGCCTCCGATGGCGATTACTCGTCCATCGTTCATGAGAAGGGCGGGTCCGATTTCGCTGACGTTCACTCCGTTGATGCTTTGAACCACCAGGTTTTGAGGGGTCTGACCGGCGTTCACCCACATGTCCTGCGCGGGGACGTAACGCTGTGTGTTGTTCGGGTTAGCGACGTTGACGGTAAGTACGGAGCCATCGGGCAGCAGGGTCCACGTCTCTTCACTGCTCGAACTGGTCTTCGTATCCGCTCCCGCTGGGTTGAAACCGCGGCCAGCCTGGATCCAGAGACTGGCGGCGGGATCCCAGATGGCGGTCTGCGTATTGAAGATGCCGCCGAACAGCACCCGCCCGTCCGCCAGCACGCATGAGGGCGCATCGCCGATGATGAAGTCGAACTGCGGCGTGGGCTTTGTCAGCACGGACCAGGTGTTGGTTCGCGGATCGAAGATCTCGCCCAGCGCGCAACCATCCTGCAGGAAGGCGTCTGAGTATTCGCCGCCGAGCACAAAGACCCGGCCGTCGGTCAGTACACCGCTGGCAAAGAACTGGCGCGCATTCGCCATGGGGAAGGGACCGGAAAAGGCGCCGCCTTTGTAGGTCCCGTCGGCGTTCGGAGCGAGCCGGTACCAGTTAATTCCGCCGCTGGTAATTTTGTTGTTGACGTCTACGCCTTGTTCCGCATCGTGGACCAG
>JBDUBZ010000415.1:0-3002 GCA_040003745.1 Terriglobia bacterium | reverse complement strand
ATTCTTCCCGTCCCGACCTGATAGCGGATCCGAACGCCGGAACGCATACCCCCAATAGCTGGGTCAGCCGCTCAGCCTTTCGGCGGCTCAACCCCGCGACTGAGGCGGGGCAGTTTGGCAACGAAGGACGCAATGCGGTGCGCGGACCGGGCATCGCAAACGTCGACCTGTCTTTGCTCAAGATTTTCGCGCTCAGTGAAAAACTGAAGCTCCAGTTTCGGGCCGAATGTTTCAACATGGCCAATCATGCCAACTTCGGACTGCCGGCAAACGACCTGGCATCGCCGAATTTCGGACATGTTCTCGAAGCCGGCTCACCGCGCGTTTTTCAATTCGGCATGAAACTGGTGTATTGATGGCTGCTCCCGCCGCGGGCGCCAGTCCTTCTGAATCGGGCGAGGCGTGGCGCGTCGTCATCGCGGCATACTTCGGCGTGATGGTGAGCTTCGGCTCGCTGCTGGTCTTCAGCTTCGGCACCTTCATCAAGCCGCTCACGGCTGAATTCGGGTGGACGAGAGAGGCGACGTCCGCGGCGTTCGGATTTGCGGCGCTGACGGTGGCGGTCTGCTCACCGCTCCTGGGCCGTCTGCTCGACCGCTTCGGGCCGCGCATGATCATCCTTCCCTGCATGACCGTTTTCGGGGTTGGTTTCGCGAGCCTGGGCCTGCTCACAAGCCACATAGGTCAGCTTTACGGAACCTTCGTTCTCCTGGGAGTGGTGGGCAACGGCACTACGCAAATGGGTTACTCCCGCGCAGTTTCCACCTGGTTCATCCGGCGGCGCGGACTCGCGCTTTCGCTGATAATGGCGGGTTCGGCGACTGGGGCCATGGTCTTCCCACCGCTGGCCCAGGCCCTGATCACGAACATCGGATGGCGCGACGCATATTTCTGGCTGGGCGGCATGGTGCTGATTTTCGGCCTGCCGCTCACCGCCTTGTTTGTTCGCGAGCAAGGCGTTCGGACGGGAGTGTCGAAGCCCGCGCAATCCGGGTCCACGGTCGGTCAGGGACTTCGTTCGCGAGCTTTCTGGCTGCTCATCGGCACGCTGTTCCTGGGATCTCTGAGCGTCAATGGAGCCATCACGCATCTTTCACCGCTGCTCACGGATCGTGGCTTTGGAGACCAGCAGGCCGCGCTTGTAGCATCGGTGCTGGGCTTGTTCAGCTTCGCCGGCCGGCTGGTGACGGGCTATCTGCTCGATCGTTTTTTCGGACCGCGGGTGGGCTTCACCGTGATGGCTGCGACGGCGGCCGGTATTTTACTTCTCGCGTCCGCGGCATCCGTCTCATCGGCTTTTATAGCCGCCGCGTTGATTGGTCTTGGCATGGGAGCGGAGGCCGATATCACGCCTTATCTGCTCACCCGATACTTCGGCTTAAAGTCGTTTTCGACACTCTACGGCTTCTCGTGGACCGCCTATGCGGTGGCGGGCGCACTTGGCCCCGTACTGATGGGCCGAGCCTTCGATCTTACCGGCTCTTATGTATCGCTGCTGACCCTGCTTTCCGTTTCGACTTTGTTGTGCGCCGGGCTGTTTCTGGGGCTGCCCCGGTATCCTGGAGAAGATCGGGCTTTATAGACTGAAATCGGGCACGGCTGAAGCGTGCGTCCTGCAGCCAGAGTGTCATCACCAAACCCGATATCATCAGCATGGAGCGCCGATCATGCTGAATTCGACAGGAAAAGTCCTTGCAGCAGTTGTTTTGATAGCTCTTCCTGCTGCGCTGGCTCAGAATGTGCCCGCGTCTTTGCAGTACTCGCTGCGCTATCTCGGGCCCGATAAAGCTTTTTCCCGGATGACCATGGATGCGGCGGGCAATTTGTTTTACCTGAATTCGGCCCCGGCCGGCAGCGCGGCGCCCTTCCGAATCACGAAAACGGACGCGGCCGGAAATACTCTTGGAACCTTCGATTTCGGCGTTTCAGGCCCGACGGCAGTCCATGCCTTTACCGCCGATTCGGCTGGCAACGTGTTGATAGCCGGGAGTTCAACTGCTGACGATTGGCCCTTAGTATCGCCTCTTCAGACAACCGGAGGGGCGTTCCTGATGCGAATAGACAACCAGTTGACGAAGATAATCTTCTCTACACGCCTTGGCGACACCCCTTCTTCAGCGTACGCAGTGGCGTTTGATACTGACGGAAACATTTACGTGACAGGTACGGCCGGGGCGGCTTTGCCGGTCACGCCGGGCGTCTTTCAGCCTGCAATCCCCGCAGGGGCGGACGTGAAGACTGAAAATGGATTCGTTCAGAAGATTTCTGCCGATGGTTCACGTATCATTTTCTCAACTTATTACACCGGAAGTGAAAGCCGCCCTACTTTTTGTCTCAACGGCCTGCCAATTTGCATCTATCCTTTCACTCGTCCAGAGGAAATAGCCGTCGATGCGAGCGGAAATATGGTCATTGCCGGCAGTACTTCCGACTCGGTGCCGGTTACGCCAGGCGCGTACATGACCATACATCCGTTCTCTTCTAACCCGGTAACATTTGTCGCGAAGATCGCACCGGGCGGCACGAAGCTCATCTGGGGTACCCTTCTCCCGGTTTCCGACATCAGCGGTATTGCCCTTGATGGCTCCGGGAATCTCGTGATCACGGGGGCGACCACGGGAACAATCCCCACAACCGGGAACGCCATTCAGGCTTCATTACCTCCCGCCCCGAAGCCGTCACCAGAGGACGCCGACCAGGCGGTTTCGTCAGGCTACGCCGGCTACGTTATGAAGCTGGACGCCCCGGCTCAACGCTTCTGAATTCAAGCTGGTTCGGTGGATACGCAAAAGGCAAATGGGTCGTCACTAAAGGAGCAGGCCCGCCGATCATCGATGCTAACGGAAATTTATGGATCGCTGGTGTGTCGGATCCGTCGCTGTTACCGGCGGGTGCCGGACCCGTGCTCGGCCAAACCTACATTGCCGCTCTCTCTCCCGACCTCACCGCTGTCGAATATTTGCAAACATTCCCCGAGGGTGTGGCGGGGCTTGCGTTCAACC
>JBDUBZ010000125.1:0-10109 GCA_040003745.1 Terriglobia bacterium | reverse complement strand
CTTCAGAAATTCGAGCGCGCACGAGGGGAACTTGCGCAGTAATTCGTCACGCGTCTCGAAGCTGCCCTCGGTTTCGATCTGCTGGAGCACAGCAGCAAGGCCTTTGCCGATGCCGGGGATGTCGGTCACCTTGCGTTTGGGATCGGCCAGGATACTGGCGATGCGGTCGGGATAGCTTTCAATCGCCGCCGCGCCATTGCGATAGCTACGGATGCGAAAGCCATCGTTGCCCGCAATTTCCATCAGGTCGGCGGTTTCGTAAAGGATGCGGGCGAAATCGCGATTTTCCAAATCCCGATTTTACCCGGCTGGCCTTTGGTTTACCCGCGGGAACTTATAGCCGAAGCGCGAGAGATCGACACGGTCGCCATTGATAACGACACCCTCGAGGCGCAGACGGAGGCGTTGCTCGGCTCCTGGCTCTCCTTTCAGAAGGATTACGCCTTTCGCGCCGAGGACCCGATACCACGGGAGCGCCCTGCCCGCGCGCAGAGCCCACACGACCTGCCGCGCGGCGCCGGGATGACCGCTGGCTGCGGCGACATCGCCATAGGTCGCCACCTTACCCTTCGGGATACGCCGAATGGTTTTGAATACGCTTTCGAACATCGTGCCGGGCACATGCCGGTTTTAACATGCGGAAATCTTAAAGAATTAATTGACAGCGCGGCGAGGCGGCAGTATCATCCAAATATTAATTATTTAATTCGATTGACGGAGCGCGATGGCACGGACAAAAACGGCGGGTCTTACGGAAGGCGAGCTGCGGCTGATGGACGTGGTCTGGCGCCTGAGCGCCGTAACAGTGGCTCAGGTAGTGGATGAGATGCCGAGCGATGTTCCGCTGGCCTATTCCACGGTCCTGACGACGCTGCGGATCCTGGAGGCAAAGGGTTACATCCGGCATCGCAAGGAAGGCCGGGCATTTATTTATGAGCCGGTGGTTGGGCGCGATCAGGCGCGGGAGAGCGCGGTAGCCCATCTGTTGCGGCGGTTCTTTGAGGGCTCGGCGGAACAGTTGGTGCTGAATCTTCTGGATGGCCGAAAAATTGGCGTTAGGGAATTGAAACGGTTGCGGAAACGGATTGAGGAGACGGAGTGATGGAAACGATACCGGCTGCGTTCATGAATGGCGCGATCGCCTGCTGTCCATTGGTTTTGGGAACGTGGATCCTGTTGCGCGTGTCGCGGCGCTGGCTGAACGCGGCTACGCGATATTCCATCTGGTGGATCGTGATGGCGGCCGTGATTCTGGCGCCTCTTTTGTATATGCCCGGTCGCGCAAAGCCTGTGGCGGTTTCGTCTTCCCCGCCCCCGGTCAGGATCGTTCCTTTAGCAATGCCTTTGAGTGAAGCCGCGCCGGAGGTGGGTGCCGTTGCGCCTGCCGCTTCCGGCGGACGGTTTCAACTGAAGTCCCAGCCCGGCGTGATTGTCGAACTCTGGGCTGTGTTTTCCGTGTTGACGCTTATGCGCCTTGTCCTGAGCCTCGCACTGCTGCAGCGCCGGAAATCGAGTGGTATTCCAATAGCCGGCGAAGCTGATGCGGTCGTAAAGCGATGTCTGGCGCGTTGCGGCGTGAGGCGTCGAGTGGCGGCGGTAATTTCTGCGGAGACCGCTTCGCCAATGGTCTCCGGACCTTTCAAGCCGTTCCTCTTATTACCGGAGGCTCTTCTGACGTCGCTCGACAATGACGAACTCGAGCTGGTGTGCCTGCATGAGGCGGCTCACTTGGCGCGCTTTGACGATGCGGCGTTGTTAATGCAAAGACTGGTGCAGGCGTTGCTGGTGTGGAATCCGCTGATCCACTGGATCGGCCGGCAGATGGATCTGGAGCGGGAGATCGCCTGTGACGATTTTGTGGTGGGACTGACGAGCGAGCCAAAGGCCTATGCCTCGTGCCTCGCGCATGTGGCCGAGGTCGCCCGCGATTTCCCGAGGTCGCCTATGACGGCGGCTGCGATGGATGGGCGTTCGCATCTGACGACGCGTGTGGAACTGCTGCTCGATCAAACGCGCCGCGCGGGTTCGAGTCTGCTCCGGAGCAGACTCGCCCTATTCGCGGTGCTGCTCGCGGCGATATCTGTTGCTTCCTCCAGGTCGCCTGCCTTGTTTGCATTCGCCGCCGGGCGCGGCAAGCCAAATGTGCCGGTGGTGGTTGCCCAGGTACAAGCGCCCAGGCTGTCCCTTCAGCCTCCACAGGTGCCGCAAGCGGCTGAACCGAGGGCTGCGCTTATGCGCGTGTTTGTTAGCGTGACGGATCCGGGAAACCGGTTCGTAACCGGTCTCGCGGAAGGCAATTTCAATATCCTTGAAGGCGGTGTCAGGCAAAAAATTGCGATGTTCTCCGGCCAAAACCAGCGGGTCTCCATGTGGATCGTATGGGATGTACAGGACAGTGAGTATGATCGCGGGTTGGCTAAGCTGCAGCTTGAGCTCACTCGCTTGCGGAAAACTTACACGCCTGCGCACCCGAGAGTACGCACCGTTCAGGCCCAAATCGATTTCCTGGAGAAGGCGGGCGTACTCAACAATTCCTGGCGGGACCTGCCAAACAGCCTGCAGGCGGAGAATCCACAAGACACCTTCTCGCTGGTTCGCGTCGATAGCTCTTCGCTCGTCGCCGCGGCGAGCGAAATCAGGAAGGGCGCGCCCGGAAGAAAGGTGGTTGTCGTTGTAACAAACAGAGATCACCAATCCGATCTGCTGCTGCCGGGTACCGATTTCGCCAATGCGGTTGGTGATATGCGCGTACCGGTTTATCCTGTCGCGCCCGGCGACAAGGACGGCCTGGTGGCTGAACTCAAACACATCGCAATCACGCTGCGCAATCAGTACGTGCTCGAATATCTTTCCGGCCTAAAAGCCCCCAGCGCGGTGCAGGTAACTCTGAACCAGCCCCGCGGCCTGCCGCCGTTATCCCTGAAGAGCCATGCCGTTCTTACTTCTTCGATGCCGACGCAATGAACTGCTTCAGCTCTTCGGTGAGCAGATCGAGGGGCAGGCGGCCTTCGCCAATCACGGCGTCGTTGAAATCGCGAACGTCGAACTTCGCACCAAGCTGCTTTTCGGCCTCCGTGCGCATGGCCTGAATACGAAGCTCGCCCATCTTATAAGAGAGCGCCTGGGCGGGCCACGAAATGTAGCGGTCAATCTCGGCAACCGACTCTTCCGGCGCGTGCGCATGGAAGTAATCGAGCGCCTGAGCACGGGTCCAGCCCAGTTCGTGAATGCCTGTATCGACCACCAGACGAACCGCGCGGAAGCGTTCGCTGGTGAGGCGTCCGAAACGGCTGTAAGGATCGCGGTACATGCCAAGCGCCGGTCCCAGGGATTCGGCGTATAAAGCCCAGCCTTCCCCGAACGCGCTGTTCGAGTAGAACTTCCGGATGTCGGGAAGGTTCGACTGCGTGATCGCGACCGAACCCTGAAAAATGTGGCCGGGGATGGCTTCATGCAGCGTGAGCGATTCCTTGTCGTACTTGAATTGCTTTTCCGGAAGGTAGGTATTGAGATTCATCCAGCCCGGCACGGAGTAGTCAGGCGAGGGCGCCTGTGCATTGGTGGCGCTGGCAGCCTCGCGATCCTCGGGAATCGCGCGGATGCCCCACAGGAGCTTCGGAATATTGCGAAACTGACTGGGCAGGTTGGGCTCGATCAGCTTGGCGATGTTGCGGCAATAAGCCAGCATTTCCTCTTTGGACGTGAAGTGCCACTGGGGGTCGGCATCCAGCTTCTGCTGAAACTCGGCGATGGTGCCTT
Organism: Terriglobia bacterium; assembly: GCA_040003745.1. Taxonomy (GTDB): domain Bacteria; phylum Acidobacteriota; class Terriglobia; order Bryobacterales; family Bryobacteraceae; genus BOG-234. The sequence goes on along the minus strand of JBDUBZ010000125.1, from coordinate 6,350 downwards.
TGAAGGCGGCATCCGCCAGCACCGCCTGCATCTCGGCTTCGATGCGCTTTACCTCGCGCTCGCCAAGGCTGTGAATTTCTTCGGCGCTCATGCTGGTGGTCGTCAGGCGGCGGATCAGGATGGCGTACGCGGCGCGGCCGCCAGGTATGGAACTGAGGCTGTCGGCTGGGCGAACATGCGGACTGTAAGTTGCCGTGATGTAGGTGTGCAGCTTGCGCCAGGAAGGAAGGAACCGATTCCGATAGGCATCCTGAGCTTCCTCCCGTAATCGCTGTTGCTCTGCCAGCGGAATGTTAGACGGAAAGGCACGGAAAGCGGCCAGCAGAGCCGACTCGGCGGCGCTTTGATTCATCTGAATAGCGATCTGGTCGATGACCCGATCGGCGACGCTTTTCGGCTGCGTCATCTTGGCGGCGATCGCCTCATCAAGGATCGCGAGATGTTGATCTACGTAAGCCGGAATCGCGCGCAGACGGGCTACGATGTTCTCGTAATCGTGAACGGTCTGCCCGGGCATCCGGTCTGTTAGTACGAACACGTTGTTGTGAAAGCCGGTCATCTGGCCGACCGTGAGAAGGTGCTCCTCAAGGTCGCTCGCTTCCAGCCTGGATTTGAAATCGTATTCGATCAGGCGGAGCGTGAGGCGATGTTCGGGTGAAAGACCCGTGGCCGGAAAGGTGGCTATTTTTGCGAGGCTCCGTCCCAGGAATTGCCGTCGCCGATCACGCGCGGCTTTCGAGTAATCGGTCCAGCGATCGTCGTATTCATGGCGGCCCACGCCGGTGGCAAACTCCGGATTGTCACGGAGCATTTGCTCAAAGGTATCTTTGAAAAATTGATCTGATTGCGGGGGAATCTGGGCTGAGGTTAGCTGCACACCGGCCAGCAGCAATAGAAGCGCGAAGCGAGACATGGTTCACGATATTATGCCCTGAATTTGTCATCGATTACCAAATTTCTCATCGATTTCCACCTGATATCCGCTGGCGAGCCGGTTCGTTTCGTTGGCCATGCCGACCACGGCCATGACTTCCCCGAACATGGCATCGGACATACCGGCCTTGCGCGCGCCCGCCGTATGCGACGCAATGCAGTAACCGCACTGGTTGGTGGCGCTCACCGCGACATAAATCATCTCCTTGGTAAGAGCGTCGAGCGCGCCGGGGCCCATGATCTGTTTGACGCTTTCCCAGGTTCGTTTCAGAGTGGCCGGATCGTGCGCGAGGGCCTTCCAGAAGTTGTTGATCCAGTCGGTCTGGCGGGTGGCCATGATGTCGTCGTACACAGCGCGCACTTCCGGAGAGGCATCGGCGTATTCCACAAATCCAAGCGTCGCCATGTCAGATTTGCCCCCATTCGGACTGTTGATCGAGATCGAGCAGATACCCCTTCTTCCCTACATTCATGGCTGAAGTGGGCCCAAGCTTTTCCGCGGCCCCCGCGGCTTCGTGAATATGGCCGCAGAAGAAATAGCGCGGCTCCTCGCGCATCAGGAAGGCGCGCACGGCCTTACTGCCGGCGTGCTTCAGGTTGGTGATGCGATCGAGCATGGTGCCGCGGGGCGGCACGTGGCAGATGGAGATCATCGGCTTCAGACCGTCGAAGGCATGCAGGCGCTCTTCGAGCTCTTCCTCGGAGTACTCCCCCGGCGTATCGAACGGCGTGGGGTTTGAGTAGCCGAGGCCGGTCACATGGAAATCGCCCACGGGCACCGTTCGGCCATGAAAATCGACGAAGCCGAATTTCGCACAGAACGCGGAGATTTGTTCGGCCGATTCGTGATTTCCGGGGATGACGTACATGCGGTCGGCGCGCTGCTTCAGGATTTCGCCCATGGCGTCCAGATGTCGTCCGAAATTCACCAGATCGCCGGCGCAGAAGTAGTAATCGGCATCAATTGCCATCAGACGCCCCAAGGCGCGGGCATCACTATGAATATCCGAGAAAATCAACAGTTTCACCGCTTCATCTTACGGCCTGGTCCAGGCTCCCCTTTTATGAGATAAGAGTGGCCCTGCTCGATAAGCTGAAACGCGATATGATATTCGGAAGTCCCCAGGAGTACAGATGGTCTACAAACTAAACGTGAATGGCAAGACCGCGACGGTCGACGCCCCCGCCGATATGCCCCTTCTGTGGGTGATCCGCGACATGCTGAATTTACCCGGCACCAAATATGGATGCGGTATTGCGCAATGCGGCGCCTGCACGGTGCAGATTGCCGGAGTGGCGGCGCGATCCTGTATGACGCCGGTCTCGTCGGTGGGCAGCCGTCCGGTTACCACGATTGAAGGGCTTTCGCTCGACGGGAACCATCCCGTGCAGGTGGCATGGCAGGAAATCGACGTTCCGCAGTGCGGCTATTGCCAGGCGGGACAGATCATGTCCGCCGCCGCGCTTTTGGCGAAGACTCCGCGGCCGACCGACAAGGATATCGATGCCGCGATGGACGGCAATCTGTGCCGATGCGGCACGTACCCGCGGATTCGGGCCGCCATTCATAAGGCAGCCGAACTGGGCAGCAGCGCCTCGGCGGGACGCTCGCAGACGGCGAGCAAGGAATAAGGAGGCCAGTCATGAAAAGAATCGACAGACGTTCCTTTCTGAAAGCAAGTGCAATTGCCGGCGGCGGCGTGATGCTCACCCTCCATGGAGCACCGAAGGCATTGGCTCAGGGGCGCGGTGGAGCGCCGGCCGCTCCTCCGGATCCGCACAACTATATCCGGGTGGCTGCCGATGGAACTGTAACAATCCTCGCAAAGAACCCGGAAGTTGGCCAGGGCATCCGGACCATGCTGCCGATGCTGATCGCGGAAGAGCTGGATGTCGACTGGAAATCGGTCAAAATCGAGCAGGCCGATTTCGACGACACCAAATACGCGGCGCAGAGCGCGGGCGGCAGCACCGGCACGCCCATCAATTTCATGCCGATGCGCCAGGCTGGCGCGGGTGGACGCGCGCTGTTTTTGAAAGCGGCGGCGCAGACGTGGAATGTTCCCGAATCTGAATTGACCACGGCTTCCGGGCGCGTGATGCACCAGGCCTCGAACCGGTCTGTGGGCTATGGTGAACTGACGGCGAAAGTTGCCACCCTCCCGATGATTCCGGTGGGCGACCTGAAGCTGAAGGATCCGAAGGATTTCAAGATCATCGGACACAGCGTTGTGGGCAGCGACGTTAAGAACATCGTTACGGGCAAGCCTTTGTTCGCAATCGATGTCGTGGTGCCCGGAATGCTTTTCGCCGTATACGAAAAATGCGGCGTGTTCGGCGGCAAAGTCTCGAGCGCGAACCTCGATGAGATCAAGGCTCTGCCGGGCGTGAAACAGGCCTTCGTCATTGATCGGCCGCCCGTAACGGACGCGATCATCGGCGACCCGGGCATGGAAACGGGAATCGCGATTCTGGCGGAAACGTGGTGGCATGCGCAGTCGGCTCGCAAAAAGCTGAAGGTGACGTGGGATGAAGGTCCGCGCGCCTCTGGCAGCAGCACCGCTTATGCGAAGCGCGCCGCTGAGATGGCGAACTCGGCGCCCCAGCGAACCATCCGGGCGGATGGCGATGCCGAGGGTTCTTTGAAGGGCGCGGCCAAAGTGGTGACCGCTCTTTATTCCTATCCGATGATTTCGCACGTACCGCTCGAGCCACAGGGTGCGACCGCTAGTTTCAAGGATGGCAAGGTTGAGATCTGGACCAACAGCCAGCAGCCGGGTGGCGGACGCCGCATGGTTGCCCAAACCCTGGGAATCACTCCAAATGACGTGACTCTCCATATGGTGCGGGGTGGCGGCGGCTTCGGCCGGCGGCTGACTAACGACTATATGATTGAAGCCGCCGTCATCGCTAAACAGGCGGGCGTTCCGGTGAAACTGCTGTGGTCGCGCGAAGACGATATGACGCACGATTACTATCGCCCGGGCGGCTGGCAGAATCTGACGGCCGGCGTGGACGCTTCGGGCAATCTGGTGGCGTGGAAGAACCACTTCATCAGTTACGGCGATGGGGAACGGTTTGTGAATGCGGGCGCGATGGGGCCGACGGAGTTTCCGCAGCGCTTTGTTCCGAACTATGCGCTGCATGCCTCGGTTCAGCCGCTTGCCGTAAGGACCGGCGCTTTACGTGCACCCAGCAGCAATGCTTTTGCGTTCGTGATCCAGTCGTTTATCGATGAGATGGCGCACGCGGCGGGTAAAGATCCGGTGCAATTCCGGCTCGCACTGCTGGAGGCCGGTACTCCCGCGCCGGGAGCCGCACCGCCTCCGGGCATGAATGCCGACCGGATGAAGGGCGTAGTGAAGCTGGTGGCCGAAAAATCCGGCTGGGGTAAGCGCACGCTGCCCAAAGGCACGGCTATGGGGATCGCTTTCCACTTCAGTCATGCGGGGTATTTCGCCGAGGTGGCCGAAGTAAGGGTCGATGCCGCGAAGAAGGTCAAAGTTAACAAAGTCTGGGTCGCGGGTGATGTTGGGCATACCATCGTCAACCCGAGCGCGGCCGACAATATGGTCCAGGGCGCGGTCGTCGATGGCATGGGCGCGATGATGGCGCAGAAGATCACCATCGAAAACGGCCGCGTACAGCAGACCAATTTCGACAAGCATAACCTCCTGCGCCTCACCAAGGCGCCGGAAATTGAAGTGCACTTTCTCAAATCCACCTTCCCGCCCACCGGGCTTGGTGAACCGTCTATGCCTCCGATTCTGCCGGCTGTCGCGAATGCCATTTTCAGTGCTTCGGGAATTCGCGTGCGGTCACTGCCGCTTTCGGATTCCGGATTTACCTGGGCCTGATGCGTCTGGCGGCGTGTTGTCTTGCGCTGTGGCTTCTTCCGGGAGCCATGGCGCAGGACGAGCGCCGCGTATCCTCTCCGAACGGCAACACCGAATTCCGCATTTCCATCGTCGGCTCGCAGGACGAGACCACCTTTTCCCGCATCGCTTATGAGGTGTATTTTAAAGGGCGCCAGATTGTGGGCCGCTCTTTCATGGGCCTCGATATCTACGAACAGGAGCCCATTCTCGGCGAAAATGCCGGACTGATCGGGACGCTGCCGCGCAAGGCCGCGAAATACCATTCGCTCCTACTCGACTACATGCAGAACGGCTCGACCGGACGCCGGATCAGCGTGGAAGTGCGGGCCTACGACGATGGCGTCGCGTTCCGGTATGTCATTCCCCCGTCCGCGATGCTCGATGCGCCCGTGATCGACGAGGAACTGACGGAATTCCGGATCGCAGGCTTAAAGGGCGAGGGCGCGCTCGCATTGCCGCTGCGGGTTGAGCACTCGGGCAGCACGATCGAAATCGCCGAACAGCACAAGGACAAGTGGCCGCCGCTTTTTATCCGGATGCGGGAAGGTCACACCTGGATCAGCAGCCTCGCCCGCAGTCACGACCGTCCCGAGGAAGTCTTCTCCGGGCGCGCTCCGGTCGTCTGTCCCTGGCGCGTGATCGCGATGGGCAGTGCAGCGGCGATTCTCAACGACCTGCCTTAGTGGAGCCCGCGCGAGGGGAGACGATATGATGAGAGCGAACAAATCCCCCCAGTATGGAATCGAAATCAGGCCCCCAGCAGGGCATCAATGCGTGGCTCGAAGAAGAGTTGCTGCAACAGTATCGTCAGGACCGCGGATCTGTGGATCCAGAATGGACGACGGTCTTTGAGCACGACGGCTCAAATGGAGTCTCCAACGCCCCAGGCAACGGTGCGGCGCGCGTAGTCGCGGCAAACGGGAGCACCCCGGCCTCCGCCGTTCTGACGCGGGCTGTGGCCGAACCCGCGATCCTCGACACGGATGAGCTGATGCCATTGCGGGGCGCGGCAGGCAAGATCGCCGAGAACATGGCGGCCAGCGTCACCATACCGCTCGCAACTTCACAGCGCATCATCCCGGTAAAGGTGATAGACGAAAACCGCCGTCTGATCAACCATCATCGGGGCCTCGCTGGCAAGAGCAAGGTTTCGTATACGCATCTGATTGGCTGGGCGATTGTCCGTTCCGTGCAGGCCAACCCGGGACTCAACAATTCCTTCACGTGGAATGCGGCGGGCGAGCCGTTTCGCGTCCTGAAGAAGGAAATCAATTTCGGTCTGGCCGTGGACGTGGCGGGAAAGAACGGGGCGCGCAGCCTGGTGGTTCCCAATATCAAAAACGCCGGCGCAATGAGTTTCACGGATTACATGGCCGCGTTCGATGCGCTGGTGGCGAAGGCCCGGACGAACAAACTCGCCATGCCCGATTTTCAGGGCACCACCATCTCTCTGACCAATCCCGGGACGGTGGGAACGATGTCGTCGATACCGCGCCTGATGGTTGGGCAGGGCGCGATTATCGCCGTGGGCGCGATGGA
>JBDUBZ010000414.1:0-3009 GCA_040003745.1 Terriglobia bacterium | reverse complement strand
ACACTGTTAAACTGAGAGGCAGTCGTTTTGACACTCATTAATGTAGGTCCTAATGCTCCGGTCGTCGTGCCTGCCGGAATGCGCGTTCACCTTGTGAATCCCAGCGATATTTCTTTCGGGACGGCGGTCATCACTCCCCGCTGGCTCTACGTGCTGGCGAGTGCTACGCCTAAAGAATTTGGCGACGCGGTGATCTGCGATGAAACGCTTGAAGCCTTCGACCCGGGCGCCATCAACGCCGGCGACGTGGTGGGAGTCGGTATTCATACCGGCAACGCACTCCGCGGCTATGAGGTCGGGCGCCTGGCTCGCGCTGCCGGCGCCTGGGTAGTGTATGGCGGCATTCACGCCACGCTCTATCCGGAGGAGGCGCTCGAACTGGGAGGCGCCCATGCCGTTGTAAAGGGCGATGGCGATGTCATCTGGGCCGAGGCGCTGAACGACTGCGTGCGCGGCAAACCACAGGGCGTCTACGATGGCGGTCGCATTGATGCGGAGAAGTTCCTGCCCGCGCGGTGGGACCTGATGCCTTCCGGCAGCTACATGTGGGCTTCCGTGCAGACTATTCGCGGTTGCGCCAAACACTGCTCGTTCTGTTCGGTGTGGCGCACCGACGGACAAAAGCCGCGACAGCGCGCCTCCGATGGAGTCATTCAGGAGATCGTAGAACTTCGTCGCCGGGGCTTCCGTTTCATCGCGCTGGCGGACGACAATTTTTATCCCGTGACCAAAACCGATATCCGCCTGGCGCAGCAGCAGGGGAACACGGCGCGCGTCGAAGAACTGGAAGGCATTCGCAGAGAGCGCTTCGTGCTCATGGAGCGAATGTCGCGCCTGCCGAAAGACATGGTGTTCTTCACGCAGATCACGATGGAGGCGGCGGAGGATATCGAGTTCCTCGAGGCCATGAAAAGCGCTCGCATCAAAGGCGCGCTCGTGGGCGTGGAAGCCGTCACAGCCGAGGGGCTCAAGAGCGTATTTAAGGATTTCAACTACTCCGGCGATGGTCTGGTGAAGCAGCTCAAGACGTTCCGCGAGCATGATGTGCACGTGCTGGGCTCATTCATCTTCGGGCTTCCGACCGACCGTCCCGATACGTTCAAAGCGACGTCGGACCTGGCGAAAGAGGCATCGGTCACGTTTGCGCAGTTCGTCATGATGACGCCCTTTCCCGGTACGGTGGATTTCATCAAATGGGAAAAAGAGCAGGCCGCGGCGCCCGAGATGGTCGGGGGCATTCCTCTCACACGATACTGGCTCATACCGGCGGAAGTGCGTCCCAAGATGTTCACGCCACACCCTTCCATGAGCGCCGACGAAATTCGCGACCGTACACAGGGTGTCTGGGATGGGTTCTATGACTGGCGATCGGTCTGGAGCCGGTCGGCCTGCATCAGCTCGATCAAGGGCCGCCTGGCGTTTATGCTGATTTCGAAACTGTACCGTCAGATGTATGCGAAGACCGGCATCTCCACGGACAGCGCGCGCCGCAAGAAGGCGAATAATATGGCGCGCTGGATGGCGAAGCCATGCCGCATGCTTTTCCAGACCAAGCCCATGCCCTGGCTCGAAGTTCCCCAGTAAAGCCTGGTCTGGATGATTCTCGATAAAGCGCAGGCCCTGGCTATCGCTAGGGCGTAACCACCAGAATGTCACCCCCGCCCCGCTCGGCGATATAGACGGCGCCCGTTGCCGGATCCATCACCATGCTCGACGGTGCTTTGAGATTGTCCACGTATACTTTGGGAACCGTCGAGTCGTAGCGCAGAAGCTGGCCGGGCCCCCCGGTCGCAAGACTGTTGCTGAACTGAAGCACGTAAAACACTGGCCGGCCGAGCAACTGCGGCATGTAGCCGACATCGATCGCGCTGCTCAGCAGGGCGATGAAAAGACTCTGCGCCCCCGTGACGGGGTCGACAAGAATCACCCGCGATTGTCCACCCACAAACGGAGCCCCCGATAAGAGCGTCACCAGCAGTTGGCCGTTATAGACCTGAATGCTGTCGGGAACGGGTTCGATGAATGGCGGACCGGGCACCGGGTCGGGCGTGGACGCAAATTGCGTGAGGGCTTTCGTTTTGCCCGTAACGGCATCTACCTGCCACACGAGATTCATGCCCGCATCGGCCGCGTAAAGTGTGCCCGCCGTCTGCGGAACCAAATCGGCGCCAGGGGTAGGGGTCAGTCCAGGAGGATTAGGGGTCAGCACGACAGAACTTGGCGACGCAGGCAGGAAGGTCATTGCATACGGGTGCGAGTTGCGCCAGATGGTGTTGGGATCGGGGATTCCGGGGCGGAATTGCGTGACGATCTCGCACACAGCGGTGGCTCCGGCGCCATCGCTGAGGCTCACGGCTTTACCGAAGCCGAGGTCGCTTTGGGTCTGGGCGGTCAGTGTAAAAGTACCCATCACCTGCTCCACGTCTGCGCTGAGGGTGAACTTCAGGATCGAAGCGAAGATCGGGGAGGAAATGCCCTTGGGATTGGGAACCAGTTGTCCCGGTTTGGGTCCATTGGAAAATCCATCTCCTTCGCCAATTTCGAGGAAAAGAACCCGGCCGGCGAGAACGATTCCGCTCGGTCCGTCGGCATCGCCATTCGGCGCGGCGAGTCCTGACGGGAGACCTGTAATCAGTGGCCGGGCGAGTCCTCCAGTGGTGACCAGCGTCAACCGGCCGGAGTTCGGAGTCGTATCCGTCTCTGTAACCAGCAAGCTGCCCGCCGGAGTACGGATCATCTTCGTGGGATTCTTCAATCCGGTTGCCAGCACCGTCACCTTCTGAGCGTCGAGAGCGCCCGCGGTCGCGATCAGAGCCAACAGGGCCGGTATATGAAATACTTTTGCGGTAGTCATAACAGTGTGAGTATTTTAACCGTTTTGAAGGGTCGGAAGTCTCCCTTCTTTGTATTATTCCGGACGAATTCGCTGCGGGTATGATCAGGTGTGCAGAAGATCCTGTTGTTTTTCCTGGCGGTTTCGCTGTTTGCTGCGGATTCCGTCCAGCTATG
>JBDUBZ010000124.1:0-10152 GCA_040003745.1 Terriglobia bacterium | reverse complement strand
GCCTGCGCGAACACAGCGTTTTCGCTTAAAAATCCGTAGCCTGGATGAATCGCATCCACCTTGTGCCGCCGCGCAGCATCCAGAATGTTTTCGATGTTGAGATAGCTTTCGGTAGAAGGGGAAGCGCCGATGTGCGCCGCCTCATCGGCTTTGAGTACGTGGAGCGAAGCGCGGTCCGCATCGGAATAAACGGCAACGGAACGAATGCCCATTTCGCGCAGAGTGCGGGCAATACGGAGGGCGATTTCGCCGCGATTGGCAATCAGAATTTTCGCGAACACGGGTATTCGGTCTACAGGCCCTTGCGCACGCGCGACCAGTACCACCAGTCTCTCTGCTCCGCCGGTAAATTCGGATGCCGGGCCTGCTCGATCGCGCATCGGTAGGTGTCGAGAACGCACGGATCCTGGCGCGTCTTCGTGATGCGGCACATGCGGTCGTACAGTTCCTGCGCGTCCTGCGTCTTCAACTGAGTCACCGATGAGATCTTCAGCCTGTCAAAGTCTTCGAGCATCTTTTTACCGATCCCGCGCAGATCTTTCAACCGCCTTTCCATAGATGACATTCTATGCTGATGGCAGTGGCGAAACGTACCCGTAAACAAGCGGGCGATCTTTGGATCGTCCTCATTGGAATTTTCAAATTAGTGAAGGGGCTGACCATGCTCGCGCTGGGGATCGGACTGCTGCGGCTTCTGCATCGCGACGTCGCAACATCCGTTACGCACTGGATCGGGAGGCTGCGGCTCGATCCCGAAAACCAGTACATTCATGGCGCGCTGGTAAAAGTTTTTCGCGTGACACCCAGGCAGCTGAAGGAACTAAGCGCCGGTACCTTCGTGTATGCCGCCATATTTCTGACGGAAGGCACCGGCCTTTTATTAAGGAAGCACTGGGCCGAATATCTGACCCTGGTCAGTACCGCCCTGTTTCTGCCGATTGAGATTTACGAAATTTATCGCCACCCCACGCCGCTGAAAGTTAGCGTTCTGCTTATCAACGTGGCGATCCTCTGGTACCTTGCACAGCGGATCAGAAGGCGGTAAAGGGGTGACACCCCCCTTTACCGCTGCTCGCCCGCTACTTCGGGGCGCCGTGGGGCTCCCGGGCGACAGCGCGGACGTTCCGGCTCTTCCGGACTGCCCCACGGTAAAACAGAGGTGAGAAATGGTGAAACAAATTTTTGAAGCCTGGGCCAGAGGTAACCAGCCTCCCGTGGCCGAATTGATCGGATTTTCTTTGCAAGAATTTTCACCGGAGAGTGCGGTAATTGCGTTTGAAGCAGGTCCCCAACACGCCAATCCCATGGGCACTCTTCATGGAGGCATCCTCTGCGATATCTCCGATGCCGCCATGGGCGCCGCCTGGGCCAGCGGTCTCGCCGAGGGAGAAACTTTTACCACCATGGAGCTGAAGATAAATTTCTTCCGTCCCGTCTGGTCCGGCAAACTGACAGCCGCCGCCCGCGTCATAAGAAGGGGCCGAACCACTGGCTATGTGGAATGCGATGTTCACGACGAAGCCGGTAAACTGGTTTCCCGCGCGGGCAGCACATGCATGACACTGCGGGGCGAACAGGCACTCGGGCGTTAAGCGCCGTGCAAACCCGTGGGCTCTGTTCCATGCGGGCGCTCGCAAACATGCCGGGCGCCATGGAAGCCACCGCTCTGCTGCAGAAAGTCGTCGGGGATATCGATGTGGCCATCTTCGACTTCGTTCCCGGGGCCTATGCGCGTGACCGCCGGGCTGGAGATCGCTGCCGCGCAACCATTGCTCTCTCGCTTGCTCTCCCGGCTTGATATGGGCGGGAGCTGATATCTTAGAATCAACTGGAGATCCTAATAAGTGCCACTACGAATCAACGATGAAGCACCGAATTTTACGGCTCAGACAACGCAAGGTGAAATCGATTTTTATAAATGGATTGGCGATGGATGGGCCATCCTCTTTTCGCATCCCAAAGATTTCACGCCGGTCTGCACGACCGAGCTCGGCTACATGGCGAAACTCGCGCCGGAATTCGCCGCGCGCAACACCAAAATTATCGGCCTCAGTGTCGATCCCGTGACCAGCCACGGCAAGTGGGCTGTGGACATCGAAGAGACGCAGGGCTACCCCGTCAACTATCCGATGATCGGCGATCCAGAACTCAAGATCGCCAAGCTCTACAACATGCTCCCGGCCGATGCCGGCGATACCTCCGAAGGCCGCACCTCTGCCAACAATGCCACGGTGCGCACCGTCTTTATCATCGGACCCGATAAGAAGATCAAGCTTATGATCGCCTATCCAATGAACACAGGCCGCAACTTCGACGAGATTCTGCGCGTGCTCGATTCCATGCAGCTCACCGCGAAGCACAAGGTCGCCACGCCCGTGAACTGGAAGAACGGCGAAGACGTCATCATCGTTCCCGCGGTGTCCGACGACGAAGCGAAGGCGAAGTATCCCGACGGCTGGAAGAGTCTGAAACCCTACCTCCGCGTCATCGGCCAGCCCAGCTAAAACGTCGTTCCCGCCGAATCGCGATGGCCCTGACCGATACCTCGCCCGAATCCCGGCGCGTCTATTACCAGAGACTCGCCGGGATGACGCCGAGCGAACGGGTTCGGATTGGAGTATCTCTTTGGCAGGCCGCCTATGCGCTGCAACGCGCTTCGATACTGCGGCGAAATCCAGAAGCGGATGACGCCGAGGTGAACTTTCAAATTGCCGTTTCGCGCTTCGGCCCGGAACTAGCGCGCGCCGCCTGGAAAAGGGTTTGATTTCCGCGTCCGATGCCTTTGAACCGTTGCGCGCCGCGCTCGAACGGGCCGGAATTCGTTATGCGATCGGGGGCTCCTGGGCAAGCACCGCATTTGGCGAGCCACGTTCACCAACGACGTTGATGTTCTGGCCGACGTTACTCCGGAAAATTTACCTGGGTTCCTGATCTTCCTGCCGCAGACATTTTACGTCGATTCGGAGGAAGCGCTCCACGCAATCCGACGCGGCAAACCATTCAATGCGATTTACATGCCGACTGTGTTCAAGTTCGACCTGTTCCCGGCATCGGCCTTCCCCCTGGGAGCCCAGGAACTGGACCGGGCTATCGTCTTAGAGAACACAGGTTTGTCGACAGGTCCAGCCCGCTTCGTAACTCCGGAAGACATTCTCCTCGCAAAATTGCATGGGTTCAAATTGGGAGCGGAAGTTTCGGAGGTGCAGTGGCGCGACGTCGAAGGCCTCCTTCAAGCGTGCGGCCCCAGCCTCGATCGGGAATACCTGCGGCGAAACGCCCCTCAGTTGGGTGTGAGTGATCTGTTGGACCGCGCCCTGGCCGTCATCTAGCCGCCGTTCGTCTCCCCTCGGAACCTGCTTCAAAGACCCTATTCCGGCTGCAAAGATCGATGCGCCACCAGCCAGGCTTGGCTATCCATCGATCCCGACCGCGACGATTCATACGTCCCGTCCGGCTTGCCGATTCGCACCTTGCGGTTATCAGCCAGATACTTCTCCAGAATCGCGCCGCGCACGTACCGCACCAGTTTCTTATTGAGTACCGGAAACAGCAACTCCACCCGCCGATCCAGATTGCGCGGCATCAGATCCGCGCTGCCCGCATAGACTTCCTCATCGCCGCCGTTGCCAAAATAATAGACCCGGCTGTGCTCCAGAAAACGCCCCACAATGCTGCGCACCGTGATGTTATCGCTCACGCCAGGCAATCCGGGGCGCAGACAGCAAAGCCCGCGCACAATCAGATCCACCCTGACACCTGCCCGCGAAGCTTCATAAAGCAGACGAATCATTTCCTTGTCTTCAAGCGCATTCATCTTGAAGATCAAACGTCCGCGCTCCCCGAAAGCGATCTCGCGCCGGATCAGTTCCGCGAACTCCTGCCTCATCGTTACCGGAGCCACCAGCAAGCGCCGGAAATCCGACTTATGCGAATACCCGGTCAGGTAATTAAACAGGTCGGTCGCATCGGCGCCAAGCTCCGGGTCGGCCGTGAACAAGCTGAAATCGGTATAAATCCGCGCCGTGGTGGGGTTGTAATTCCCCGTGCCCAGATGCACATACCGGCGGATCCCCTCCGGTTCGCGCCGCACGATCAGCGCGATTTTGCAATGCACCTTCAACCCCAGCAGCCCATAAACCACATGGACGCCCTCGCGTTCCAGCGCCCGCGCCCATTCGATGTTGCTCTCTTCATCGAAGCGCGCCTTGAGCTCCACCAGCACCGCCACCTGCTTGCCGTTCTCAATCGCATCGAGCAGCGCCTTCACGATCGGCGACTTCAGCCCCACCCGGTACAGCGTCATCTTGATCGCCAGAACATCCGGATCGTGCGCCGCTTTTTTGAGCAGGTCCACCACGGGCAGAAAACTCTGGAACGGGTGGTGCAGCAGATGATCTTCGCGGCGAATGACGGAAAAAATATCTTCTTCCGATTGCGCCGAAAAATCGGGTGGCGTCCAGGGTTCCACCTGCTCGTCCCGCAACTGCGGGCGGTCGAGATTTGGCAGCTGCCGCAATCGGGTCAGATCGAGCGGACCCTGCACGCGCGCCACATCGCCCGGGTCCACGTCCAGATTCTCCGTCAGGATTCTGAGGATGGCGTCGGAGATTCTGATATCGGTTTGCAGCCGCACCGGCTTGCGGAAACGCCTGCGCCAGACCGCTTCTTCCACGGTCTCAAGCAGGTCGTCGCTCTCGATCTCTTTAATCGCAACCTCCGCATCGCGCGTGACATGGAACGGATGCGATTCCAGGATCTCAAGTCCCGGGAAGAGGGCCTGGAGATTGGCCGCAATCACCTGCTCGATCCACACAAACTTCAGCGGCTGCTGACCCTTTTTGCGAGCCGCCGGCCCTGGCACTTCCACCAGCTGGGGAAGCTGCTGCGGAACCTTGATGCGCGCGAAATGCTGCCGCCCGTCCGTATCCAGAAGGACGATGGCCAGGTTCAGACTGAGATTCGAAATATGCGGGAACGGCCGGCCCGGATCGAAGGCCAGCGGCGTCAGCACCGGAAACACCGTCTCGATGTAATACCTGTCGACGGCTTCCTGTTCGGCGCGATCAAGATCCTCGTAATCGCAAATGAGAATGTTATGTCTCTTCAGCCCCGGCAGCAGCTGTTTCTGAAAGCATTCATAAATCGCTTTCATGATTTCGGCCAGTTTGGCCCGTACCGCGATCAGTTGCTGCGAAACCGTTCGTCCGTCGATACTCAGATCCTGATTGCCCGCGGTCAGCTTCTGCTTTAGCGCCGCCACGCGGACCATGAAAAATTCGTCCAGATTCGAGGTCACGATTGTGAGGAATTTGACCCGTTCCAGCAGCTTATTTCGTGGGTCTCGCGCCTCTTCGAGCACCCGCTTCTGGAACTCGAGCAGACTCAGTTCGCGGTTCACATAAAGTGCGGGATCGTCGAGCGAATTTTCAGCGGTTGCGGGAGGAGGCGGAGCGGTGGCAGGCGCCGGCATGGCGTGGACCGAAGCCTTCGGACGCGACGCCCGCTTTCGAACTGAAGATGCCTGTGCCAAGAACGTTTGAGTGAAATTGAAAGCCGAATGGTCCAGCAGTTCAGTTTACACTCCAATTATTACAATTCGCTCAATTCAGGCCGGCGCGCGCGGGCCTTTCCGTCTTACTCGCACCGCTCCCCGCCAGATCGAAATGACTGAGCGACTGCGAGTATTGCGAAAGCCCTTTATAAAGGGCCTCGGCCACCTTCTGGCGGTACTCGGGCCTGGCCAGGTTCGCCTCGTCGCGAGCGTTCGTCAGGAAACCGATTTCGGCCAGAATCGAAGGCATCGAAGCCCCAATCAACACCACAAATGGCGCCCGCTTTACGCCGCGATTCTTAGCCGCGACATTCGACTTCGCCGCCTGTCCGTAAAGCGACGTTTCCACCGTCTGGGCGAACGTTTCCGATTCCGCAATTTTGTCGTTCAGAGTGATCGACTGGATCAGATCGCGCAGCTCGCCCACGCTCTTATCCGCCCCCGCGTTCTCGCGCGAAGCCACATCGAGAGCCGAAGGGGAATTCGTCAGATTCAGGTAGAAGGTCTCGGTCCCCGCAACCGCGGGAGCCGGCGAGGAATTCGCGTGGATCGAAAGGAACAGATCGGCCTTGCGGTCATTCGCAATAGCCGTACGCTCCTGCAGCGGAATGAAGGTATCGTCGGAGCGCGTCAGCACTACCTCCGCGCTCATCCGGCTCTGCACCAGTTTGGCAAGCCGCAAAGCGACGTCGAGCACCACGTCTTTTTCGAGAGTCCCGCCCGGGCCGATGGTGCCATCGTCATGCCCGCCGTGACCGGCGTCAATTACGATCCGGTTGACCTTCAGACCCAGCGCGCGCGTGAGCGACCGTGCCGCGTTTTCCGAAGCCCGCGGCATCGCATCGTAACTCATGGGACGTGCGGGCGGTATGAGACGCGGAGAGGGGGAAGCCACCGCCAGCGTACGTACAGCGGCCGGGCGGCTCGTGGGCACGCGCCACATCCAGTCTGGAATAAAAGGCATTTGGCGCGGCGCAGGATCAAACGCAGCAGGCATCCCAGCCAGATTGATCGTGCGGCGCGGAGAACTCAAAAGCGGCGGATAGACGAATGGCAGTCCCCTGCTGATGGTGGGCATGAACAGGGCAGCCGGCGCTTCCGGCCGCCCCGCCCGAACTTCGATAACCATACGGTCGGGCGTATCGAGCTTCATCACTTTGTAAGTCACGGGCCCCGTCAGATCGAAAACAATTCGTGTGGTTCCCGGCGTGGTTTCCGCGATCCGAACGCGCCTCACGAGCGAGTCGTTGATCTGATGGGTGACGAAACGCCGCCCCCCCATCAACGGCCGGGATTTCTGCACATCGAAGAAAAGCCGGTCGGGGTTAAAAGCCCGTTCCGAATGAAACTCAAAAGGCCCGCTGGTATCGAGAATTACACGCGTGGAATCCGCATGGCTCCACGAGCGTATATTTGTAACCCGAATTAGGCCGGAATTGGCGGCGGCGAACCCGGGCAGGATGAGTAGAATCGCCGCCGCCCGTGGGAATCGCCTGAACATAGGAATCGCTAAGGAGTGCGGTAATAGATTCTGCCGTCAGATCCCACAGACGTAAGCGGCGGCGGGATTGTTTTGGTCGATTCGGCACTGGCTATAACCTGCGTATCCGCCACTGGATGCGCCGCCCGCCGGGTCCGCGCGGATTTCAAATTCCTGGCCACCTGCACCACGTAATTTCGCGTCTCGGGATAAGGAGGCACGCCATTGTATTTATCCACGGCCTTTTCCCCCGCGTTATAGGCGGCTACCGCTTTGGCGTAATCGCCCTGGTAATAACCGAGCAGAAATTTCAGGTATTTAACGCCGCCGGTAATATTGTCCTGTGCGTCGAACGTGTTGCTCACGCCGAAGCGCCGCGCCGTCGCGGGCATCAACTGCATCAGCCCCTGCGCGCCTTTGGGCGAGATCGCATACGGATTGTAATTGCTTTCCGCGCGTATCACCGAATGCACGAGCGATTCTTCCACGCCCTGCTCGCCGGCAATCTTCGAAACCAGCCCCTCAATGTTCGGATCGGCCGGGGCCCCCGATTCGGTAATCCGCACCTGTCTGGGCGCGACGACGACCGTGCCGCGAATCAGTTTTCCCGACTTCTCATCGGCCTTGACCACCGTGGTTATACGCACCGTTGTTAAATGAACAGGCGCAGGAGCGGGGTCGGCTGCCGCCGCGAACGCTGGCATCATCAGAATCAGTATAAAACAGGATCTCAATAGATTGTTTCCGATACGGCTCTGTAAGATTAGAAACGACGTGTGTAAAACCGATGGTAGCATTCGATTCGCGGACCGGGCGGGCTGGATACTGGTCGGCGGACTGAGCCGCCGCATGGGCACGGATAAAGCGCTGCTTGCACCCGCCGGCGCCATCCGCGTCGCGGCAGCAATCAGCCCCGTCTGTGGGACCGTCATCCTGGTGGGAGATCCGGCAAAATACTCTTCCCTTGGTCTTCCCGTAATTCCCGACGCCTTTCCCGGCATCGGACCCATCGCCGGGATCGAAGCCGCCCTTCGTTCCACGTCCGTGGATAATAACCTTATCGTCGCCTGCGATATGCCCGCCCTTGACGCCGCCATTCTCGACGCATTGTTCGAGGCCGGTGGCGATTGCTCACTGCCGCAATACCCAAACGGAAAGATTGAACCGCTCTGCGCTGTGTACCACCGCCGCTGCGCCCAGGCTGTCCGCACCGCTCTTGAAAACGGGCTTCGCAGAGTCACTGACCTGCCCCAGGTGCTTGCATCCCAGGGGTTTGAGCTACGATACCTTCAGGTGTCAAGCCCCGCGCCCTTTGCCAACCTGAACACTCCCGAAGACGTCGCACGGTACCCGAATGGCTGAAGAGTTCCCCCACTACATCGAATTCCGGCATATTTATAAGACGTTCGACAAGCCCATTTTAGTCGATTGCAATTTTTACGTGGACGCCGGACAGACGGTGGCCATTATTGGCCGCTCAGGCGTGGGGAAGTCGGTCACGCTCGGCCACATCATGGGTTTCCTCAAGCCCACCAAGGGCCAGATCATCGTCGCCCACGAGGACGTCACGCATTTCACCGAGGCCGAAATGACCCGTGTGCGGCGCAAGGTCACCATGGTTTTCCAGTCGGGTGCTCTCTTCGATTCGCTGACGGTGGCGGAGAATATTCTTTTTTCGCTCGAAACCCGCCAGGACTACGATGCCCAGAATAAAGACGACGTGGTAAACGGCCTGCTCACCCTGGTTGGCATTGCCGACGCTCGCGACTCCTATCCCGCGGCGCTTTCCACCGGCTACCGGCGCGCCATTGCCATCGCCCGCGCGCTCGCCGCCCAGCCGCAATGCATCCTCTACGACGAGCCGACCACCATGGTCGATCCGATCATGAGCGATCATCTGACCGAGCTCATGCTGCGCCTGAAGACCGAACTCCGCCTCACCTCCGTCGTTGTCACGCACGATCTGGACCTGATGCACCGCGTGGCCGACACCGTGGTCTTCCTCAACAAAGGCACCGTCGCCTACTTCGGGCCGCCTGCCGGTATGTACGATTCGAAGGACCCGGCTATCCGCGAATTTCTGGAGCTGGACAAGGTTATTCGAGGCAAGCTCGGCGAGGACAACCCCTTTCGGCAGGGGCTCGGCGGAGTCGCTACCGAAGCTCCGTAATGGATCCAAATTCCACCAGCAGCATCGGAAAATATACCGGCCTGGCCCTGCTGCTGCCGCTCTCGACCCTGATCGGCTACGCCATGGGCTATGGACTCGATATGCTCTTCCACACCGCCTGGCTGCGTTATGTCTTCCTCGTCCTCGGTACGATCTCCGGCTTCATTTCCCTCATCCGCGAACTCGATAAGGATAAATAGGTGGCGCTGGTTTCGGATGCCGCCTCCTTCGACCAGGCCGTCGCGAGGCTGCCCCGCTGGATTCTCGCCCTCGCCGCTGCCGGAACCGCCCTTGCCGGCGCCTTCCTCGACCTCAATCACGCAGGAGGGTTTCTGGTGGGCGCTCTCGCCGCGTGGATCAATCTTCGCCTCATTGAACGCGCCGCCAATCGCCTCACCAGACACACCGGCGCGAAGAGTGGTTCGGGCGCCGGAGCATGGGTTTTCATGCAGTTCACAGGGCTGCTTTCAGGGGCCCTTGTTATACTGATTTTTTCCGGCTTCAATATGGCTGCGGCGTTCCTTGGGTTCCTGGTGTGCCCCGCGGCCGTGGTCCTTGAAATTGTCTACGAACTGACGACCCTGAACTTTAAAAATGATCACTCATGAAGCGTGGCTGACGCACATTTTCAACACCTACCTGGCAGGCCTGGGAAACTGGCTGCTCGCTTTGTTTCACCAGACCGCGACGGATGCGAAAGAGCCGTGGGCGGATTTCATCGTCATGCAGTTGGTAGTCGCCGCGATCATGATCGTTCTGTTCCTGATTCTGCGCGCCAGTCTTTCTGTGGATAAGCCGGGCAAGCTGCAGCACGTTTTCGAGATGATTCACAATTTTGTCAATGAAACGGCGGATGACCAGGTGGGCCACCATGGCCGTCGCCACGTAGTCCTCTTTGAGACGTTGTTCATCTTCCTCTTACTCGCGAATCTTATCGGCATTGTTCCGCAG
>JBDUBZ010000123.1:0-10190 GCA_040003745.1 Terriglobia bacterium | reverse complement strand
CATAATCTCGGCTATCAGGGTCTGTTTCCGCCAGCCGCAATTGCCGCCGTTGGCATTCCCGCTCGTCTTTTCACTCCGGACGGGGTGGAATACTGGGGCCAGTTCAGTTTCCTCAAAACGGGCCTTGTTTACGCGGATATGCTGACCACCGTCAGCCCCACCTACGCCAAAGAAATCCAGACCCCGAAATACGGCGCCGGTCTTGACGGGTTGCTGCGCGTCCGCAAGAATGCCCTCCACGGCATCCTCAATGGCGTGGATTATGGCCGTTGGGACCCGTCGAGCGATCCGGCCATCCCAGCTCACTACACATCCGCGGATCTCTCCGGAAAGCAGATCTGCAAACGAGACTTGCTGCTCGAAATGGGCCTGCCTGAAGAGGCGATGAAGCGGCCTCTTCTGGGGATCGTCTCGCGATTCGCGGGTCAAAAGGGCTTCGATCTCATTGCGGAGATAGCGGGCGATCTCTTTGAGGACGATGTGAGTCTGGTTGCGCTGGGTAATGGCGAAGCCCGCTACGAAGAATTTTTTGCGGTTCTGCAGGCGGCTTTCCCCGGGAAGGTGGCGCTCCGGATCGGTTACGACGACGCACTGGCGCACCGGATCGAAGCTGGCGCCGACATTTTCCTCATGCCCAGCCTCTACGAGCCCTGCGGCCTTAACCAGATCTACAGCCTGCGCTACGGCACAGTTCCCGTGGTCCGGGCGACCGGCGGGTTAGACGATACGATCGACGCGTCGACCGGTTTTAAGTTCGCCGATTACAATGGAGATGCGTTGCTGTTGGCAATCCGTGCGGCATGCGCCGCCTGGGACGAGAGGCCATCGTGGCGGGCCATGATGGTGCGCGGAATGCAGAAGAATTTCTCGTGGTCCGTTTCGGCGCGCGAGTATTCGCGGCTCTATGGCGAACTGCATCCTTTGGATGTCGCTGGTATCTAATTGAATAGGACGAGGGTTTAACGAATATGGCTGGAGCAAATACATTGAATTTCACCGATGCCGGTTGGGACGCGGAAGTCCTGAAATCCGAGCAGCCCGTACTGGTCGATTTTTGGGCCACATGGTGCGGACCCTGCCGCCAGATGACGCCGATTATCGATCAGCTCGCCGACGAATATTCCGGTAAGGCCAAAATCGGCAAGTTGAACGTGGATGAACAGGGCCAGACGGCGATGCGCTACCAGGTTCGCGGCATCCCGACGATTCTGCTTTTCAAGGGCGGCCAGATGGTCGCATCGAAAGTCGGAGCCACAGGCAAGGCCGACCTGCAGCAGATGATCGACGCGCACGTCACCAAGCCGGCTCCGGTTTCCTGAGTTCAGTAGAAATTTAACGCTCGGGCGTCAATATTTACGCACAGAGCGGGCTCTGTTTGCGTACTTTATCCTGACACTATGTTTTGCACCAGTTGCGGGACTAAAAATGACGAAAACGCACGTTTTTGCGTAGCGTGTGGGGTACCGACCGTGGTTGGACCGGAAACCGCGCCCGCGTCCGTCATTGGTGCTCAGCGCCGCCTTCGCCGCGTGCGCAGCCAGAAAAAACTGGCCGGTGTGTGCGCCGGTTTCGCCGAGTACTTCGACATGGATGTGACGCTGGTGCGGGTGGTATGGATCGCGCTCTGCCTCGTCCCCCCGAGTATCGGGGTTATCGGCTATATCGTTGCCTGGATTGTACTTCCCGCCGAGTAGACAAGTTTCACCACTGCTTCAATGTGGTAGGTCTGCGGAAAAAGATCGACCATCGTAATGCTTTCGATCCGGTAAGCGCCCGTAAGCACCGCCAGATCCCGGGCCAGGGTAGCCGGGTCGCAAGCCACGATCACAATTTCTTTTGGATGCAGTTCCAGCAGACGCGCGGTGACCGATTTTTCAAGACCAGCGCGGGGCGGGTCTAATAAAACGAAATCCGGCGCTGCACCGGCTGCAGTGAGGAAGCTCTCCGTGGATTCCTGAACCACTTCTATTCCCAATCGTGCGCGGCGGGCATTACGTTCCAGATCTGCTGCGGCTGAGCGCCCCGATTCCACGGCCGTGACCTTTTCGAAGCGGCGCGCCAGGGGAAGGGAAAACAAGCCGACTCCCGCATACAGATCCCAGGCCGTAGAGCCCGAGGCGTCGCCAATGGCGATGCCCGGCAGCCGATCCGCCAGGAAGCGATTCACCTGGAAAAACGCCGGCCCGCTTACATTAAAGAGATCGCCATTCACCACATATTCGAGCCCGCCAAGCACCGTTCCCGGAACCTCTTCGAGCAGCCATTCGAAGAAGTGCTTCGCCACCGGGCGCTCCGTTTCGAGGACATTCCATTGCACCTGCCGTTCATCTGTGAACACTTCGAGCGAATGCAGAAAGCGCGGCCAGCGGCGGTCGCGAACCATCTTGTTGAGCGTGACAATGATCTCGTTGATCTTCGGCGAGCTGATAGGGCATTGTTCGATGGCCACCAGCTTGCGCGAATTGGCCTCCCGGAAGCCGACCCGGCCGTTTTCGAAATGAAACTGCACGCGGTTGCGATATCCGTAAGGTTCGCCGGGAACGATCGCAATCCGTTCCGGCTCCAGCTCGATTTTGCCCACACGGCGCAGCGTTTCGGCTAAGATTCCGCGCTTTAACTCCAGCTGAGCCGGGTAACTGGCGTGTTGATAATGGCAGCCCCCGCAGCGCGTGAAGTAAGGGCAGGCGGGCTCCACGCGATCGGCGGAAGGCTCCAGGACGCGCACCAGGTGCGAGCGCTGGGCCTGTTTCCGGGACCCGCTGCGCTCTGCCTCCACGGCTTCGCCCGGCAAAACCCAGGGCGTAAAGACGACTTCGCCTTCCACCCTGCTCAGACCATCCCCGCCATAGACGAGCTTTTCGATTCTTAGTTCCTGACTCACGTGAAACAGAAGGGTAACACCCATGCAAAAATGGTGGTTCAAGGGACGCCAACCAGTGAAAAAGACTCTCTTCCTCAGCCCCCCATCGGTCGACGGTTTCGACGGCGGCGCGGGCGCACGTTATCAGGCCAAACGCGAAATCACTTCGTACTGGTTTCCAACCTGGCTCGCTCAGCCGGCGGCGCTGGTGGAAGGCAGCCGGCTCATGGATGCGCCGCCCCACCACCAGACCATGGAGGACGTCCTCGCCATCGCCAACAACTACGAGTTGTTCGTGCTGCACACCAGCACGCCCTCG
This sequence comes from Terriglobia bacterium, assembly GCA_040003745.1. Classification (GTDB taxonomy): domain Bacteria; phylum Acidobacteriota; class Terriglobia; order Bryobacterales; family Bryobacteraceae; genus BOG-234. Next base: position 7,011 of record JBDUBZ010000123.1, on the reverse strand, counting down.
CTCGCCAACGACGTGCAATGCGCGGAAGCCATCAAGGCGAAGAATCCACATGCGAAGGTCGGCCTCATTGGCGCCCACGTGGCAGTGCTGCCGGCACAGACGCTCAAAGATGCGCCTGTGATCGATTTCGTCTGCCGCAATGAGTTCGATTACACCTGCCTCGATGTTGCGAAAGGCCTCGCCTGGCCCGATATCAAGGGGTTGAGCTGGCGGGACGGCGAAGGCCGTATCCATCACAATGCGGAGCGCGAACTGATTCACGACTGGGATGCCATGCCCAGCGTGCTGCCGGTCTACCATCGCGACCTCGATATCGAGAAGTACTTCATCGGCTACCTGCAGCACCCGTACGTTTCGTTCTATACCGGGCGGGGCTGCCCGGCTAAATGTAGTTTCTGTCTGTGGCCACAGACCATTGGGGGCCATGTTTATCGCACTAAATCTCCCGCTGCCGTGATCCGTGAGATGGAGGTCGGCAAGGAACTTTTCGGGAAGCAAGTGCGCGAATGGATGTTCGACGACGACACCTTCACCATCGACAAGGCACGGGCCATCGAGATCGCCAAAGGCATGAAGAAGTTGAAGCTGACGTGGTCGTGCAACGCGCGCGCGCATCTGGATTATGAGACGCTGCGGCAGTTGCGCGATAACGGTCTGCGGCTGCTGCTGGTTGGCTTCGAATCGGGTAATCAACAGATTCTGAATCGAATTAAAAAGGGGCTCGTGCTCGAGGCGGCGCGCGAGTTCATGCGCAACTGCCGCAGCCTCGGGATTCGCGTCCACGGCACGTTCATGATTGGCCTGCCGATTGAAACCCAGGAAACAATTGAGGAGACTATCCGGTTTGCCCAGGAAATCGATCCTTTCTCGATTCAGGTTTCGATTGCCGCGCCCTACCCCGGCACCGAACTGCATAAGCAGGCTACGGAAAACGGCTGGTTCGACAGCAGCGCCCTGATCAATAACAACGGCATTCAGGTTTCGACGCTGCGCTACAGCCATTTATCGGCCGACGAGATTGAGGATGCCGTCGAACGGATGTACCGCCGGTTTTATTTCCGGCACCGGCCGATTCTGCGTTTTCTGAGAGAGATGGCCACCGACCGGCAGATGCTGGTGCGCCGGCTGCGGGAAGGCGGCGAGTTCTTCGACTATTTGAAGGAACGCAAGCAGGTTGTGCAGGCCCGCCACCAATTACAGCCTCAGGCTTAATCCGGGCGTAAACTAGAGTTTTATGAAACCGTTCTGGCGCTCTGGCAGATGTCCGGCTTCGAGCTCCGGCAGAAATATTTTATGAAGTCCCTCTGATGAACATGACGCACGCGGTGGTGGAACTCTAGGCCCCATGCACATTCGCGATATCTTCGCTTCCGATCTGACCACGGTCTCCTTTGAGTTTTTTCCGCCGAAGACAGCGGCCGATGCGGAGGCCCTCTACGAGAACATCTCCCAGCTGGAGGCGTTGCAGCCCTCCTTCGTGTCGGTCACGTATGGAGCGGGCGGTTCCACCCGTGAGCTGACTCACGACCTGGTGATCCGCCTGAAGCAGACGACAACGCTCGATCCGATTCCGCACCTTACCTGCGTTTGTCACAGCAACGAGGATATTGAAGAGGTGCTCTCGAAGTACGCGCAGGCCGGAGTCGGCAACACGCTGGCTCTCGGCGGGGATCCGCCTCGCGAGATTGCCAACCACGACCGTAAAGGCGACGCTTTCAGGCATGCGGCCGATCTGGTCACGTTCATCCGGAAGTTTAATGAACGCGGCGGCCATCCCGATGCGAAAGGCTTCGGCATCGGCGTGGCGGGATTTCCGGAGGGGCATCCGGGCACTCCCAACCGGCTGGAAGAGATGGATTATCTCAAGGCCAAGATCGATGCCGGAGCCGACTATATCTGTACGCAGCTTTTCTTCGACAACCGCGATCTGTACGATTTTCGCGAGCGCTGCGAACTTGCCGGGATCCGCGTGCCGGTGATTGCTGGAATCATGCCGATCACGTCGCTTCGCGGCATGAAGCGCATGGCGCAAATGGCGCTCGGGGTTCGGTACCCCGCGAAACTGCTGCGTGCTCTCGATCGCGCTTCGGAAGATCCCGAAGCGGTGAAACGGGTCGGCGTGCATTGGGCGACTGAGCAGTGCCGGGACCTGCTGGATAATCAGGTGCGCGGCATCCACTTCTATACGCTGAATAAATCGGACGCCACCCGGCAGATTTACCAGAACCTGGGCCTGCGGGACAGTATTAAACTGCGCCGGGCCGTAGCGTAGTTGTAGCTGATTTGGCTCGCGAGCCGTGGGCTATAGATTTCGGACTCGAACCAGGAAACTTGCGAGTAGGGTCAGTTGCGCGCCTGAGCCTGCGGCGTCCCCCTGCTTCGCTGAAGATTCCAGCGCCGCTCCGATCGCTGTAACTTCAGGAAACCCGTAGCTGCCGCCGGTTCCCTTGATATTGTGCGCCAGCACCGAAATGCGTGTAAAGTCGCCGTCTGCCAGCAGAGTTGTCATCTCCGCAAGATCTTCGTCGCGGTTTGCCAGGTAGCCCGGAACCAGCTCCTGGATCGCCTCCGCGACTTCCAATTCAACATCCTCGTGGAAATCAGTCATACCTTAGCCCTATCGGCGGGGAATCCCGAAAACGTTAGCGATCCTGCGGGAACCCGATTACCCGATTAAGAGACGAGAGAAGAAGGAGCGTGCTGGCCACTAGAGTAACGATGAACAACCAGACGAAGGCGTACGCCGATCTTCTTCAGCATAAACGGATCGGTCTGATCGCCTTTTCGCCCGGAGAAACCGCAATTGAAGCCGTACTGCAGCGGGCCCGCGCGATGTTTGCGCACATCGACGCTCATGCCGTCAACCCGGGCGCGAGGGAACTGGACCGCTACGACATCCTGATTCTGCACGTCGGCCCTGGCGCCTTCGCCTCAGAGTGGCTGCAGCCGGAGATGCTGCAGAGCAACTCTCGGCCCTTGATCCTGGCGGGTGAGGATGCCGACATCTTTTCCCGCATATCACTGCAGGAGCACGCCGGCGAAACGCTTTTCGAGCCCTTCGTCGAAAATGAGACGATCTTCCGCCTTGCCAGGGTAGCTGCCGGCATGCTCCCCCGATCGCACCCGGTCACACACGGCTCCACTTCGTGCGTGGTCGTGGCCGACGACGATCGGGATATTGTCACCTACCTCAAAAGTATTTTCCGAAACTTCGATGTGGATGCGCACTTTGTCAGCGACGGCAGGGCGGCTCTGGCGGCTGCGCGCCAACTTCTGCCGGACCTGTTGATGCTCGACGTCGGAATGCCGCTGCTTAACGGCATCGAGGTGCTTCGGACCCTGCGAAGCGACCCAGGAACCAACGCGATTCCAACCGTGATGCTGACTGCGTCCGCCGACCCCATACACGTGGAAGAAGGGCTCGAACTGGGCGCTGCGGGATATATCCTGAAGCCATTCGGCCATCTCGACCTGATTCGAAAACTCAAGCCCCTGCTGACCCGCTCCTCTCCCGTGAATCGGCTACAGGCGATCCGGTAAGCGCCTGACCGTTTGATCCCGCACCTGCTGCAGCAACTGGGATACGGAGCGCCCGCTTACAGGGTCCTGCAGGGCCGGGTTCAGTTCCGCCAAAGGCTCAAGAACGAACCTCCGCTCAGCCAGGCGAGCGTGGGGTATTTCCAGGTCTTTGGTTTTCACGATTGCCTCCTGATAAAGCAGGATGTCGATATCGATGGTTCTTGGACCATTGCGGACACTCCGCTTCCGGCCCAGACGCAGCTCTGTTTGCTGAATACGATGCAGCAGCTGCAGGGGAAAGAGGCCGGTCTCGAACTCTGCTGCGAGGTTCAGGAACCAGGCCTGCTCGCGAAGACCCATGGGCTCCGTCTCATAAAGACTCGAAACTCGGCTGAGCCGCAGGTCCGGAACATCGAGCGCGGATAGTGCCTTTCTGAGCCAATTTTCGCGGTCGCCGATGTTGGAACCGAGCCCCAGATAGACGAGCTTCAGAAGAGCTCCGGCTGCCGTTCCACGCCTCCGAACCGGCGCGGCACGTTGAAGTACTTGTAGGCGCTCTCGGTCGCCATACGTCCGCGCGGCGAGCGATGCAGAAATCCGAGCTGGATCAGATACGGCTCATAGACCTCTTCGATGGTTTCCGGCTCCTCGCCGATGGACGCCGCAATCGTATTCACGCCGACCGGCCCGCCGCCGAATTTCTCGAGCACCGTCCGCATGATCTTCTGGTCGATCTCATCGAGCCCGAAGCGATCCACTTCGAGCAGATCGAGCGCCGTCTGCGCCACTTTCAGGTTGATGCGGCCGTGGGCGCGGACCTCGGCATAATCCCGCACCCGGCGCAGCAGGCGATTGGCGATGCGCGGCGTACCACGCGAGCGGCGCGCGATCTCCTCAGAGCCCTCGTCGTCGATAGGCGTGTCGAGAAGCCGCGATGAGCGCTCTACAATCAGCTTCAGCTCTTTAACGTCATAGTGGTTCAGCCGCAGCACCAGACCAAAGCGCCCGCGCAGGGGAGCGCTCACCAGCCCCTGCCGCGTGGTGGCGCCGATGGCCGTAAATTTCTGCAGCGGGATGGAGTGCGTGCGGGCGCCGGGGCCGGCTCCGATCAGAATATCGAGATGAAAATCCTCGAGCGCCGAGTAAAGCATCTCTTCGATGTCGGGCATCAGGCGGTGTATTTCGTCGATGAAAAACACCTGGCGATGCTGAATGCCGCTGAGGATTCCGGAAAGGTCGAGCTTTTTCTGCAGCACCGGGCCCGAGGTTTGCGTGAAAGGCACTTCGAGTTCCTGGGCGATGATAGAGGCGAGAGTCGTTTTGCCCAGACCCGGGGGTCCGTAAAGCAGCACGTGGTCCATGGCTTCGCCCCGCTTGCGGGCCGCATCGATGGCTATTTGCAGATTTTCCTTGAGCCTGGTCTGGCCCGTGAAATCCGCCAGGCGGCGCGGACGAAGGCCCGCTTCGAACTGGAGCTCCTCCTCACTGCCTAACGCTGAGATCAGCCGGTCGTCGGACATCCTGGTCTATTTATCTCACCAGCTCCAGAGCTTTCCGGAACAACGGTTCGAAGGAATCCGGAGCGCCGGCCGCGCGTGCTTTGCGGACCGCTGTTTCCGCGGCGGGACGCGCACAGCCCAGGTTCAGCAGCGCCGACAGCACGTCCTCGTCGAGTGCGGAAAGCGATGGTTGCGCGGGTGCATTTTCTTCCCCGGCGGGCGCGGGCAGCTTATCCCGCAGCTCCAGGATGATGCGCTCGGCCGTCTTCTTGCCCACACCAGGGATTCGCACCAGCCGATCGATCTCTCCGCGCCGGATCGCCGTCAGCAGATCGGCCGCATCCATGCCGCTCAAAACCTTGATTGCGAGGCCGGGCCCGATGTTGCTGACGCCGATCAGTTTTTCAAACAGATTCTTCTCGTCGTGGGTGAGAAATCCGTAGAGCGCCAGCATGTCTTCTCGAACGTGCGTGTGAATGCGCAGTTTCGTTTCAACGCCGGTTTCCGGGAGCTTCGAAAAGGTCGAAATGGGAACGATGACGTCGTATCCCACTCCGCCCACGTCGATGATTACCTGGTTGGGATGCTTCTCCGACAAGGTCCCGCGAAGCAGCGCAATCATGACGGTGGAGTAATTATTGTACATGGCGCGCCGCCGTTTTTTCGTCGATCGGATCTGCAACGGAGTGGCTCAACTTACGGGTGACGATGCCCATCATCTGACCCGCGTGCTGCGCGTGGAATCGGGCCAGCAATACGAAATTTCCGATGGCGCGCAAGCCTGGCTGGCAACCGTGACGGGCGTCCACAAGAGCCTGGTCGAGTTTGCCGTCGAAGAAGAGCTTGAGCTCTCACCGCCGCCGGTTCCCGTCGCATTGTACCTGGCGCTGATTAAGTTCGACCGTTTTGAATGGGCGGTTGAAAAGGCAACCGAACTGGGCGTCGCGCGCATCGTACCTGTGGAATGTGCCCGCAGCGACCGCGGCCTGCTCGATGGATCGCGCAAGCGCGTGGAACGCTGGCGGCGCATCGCGCGCGAGGCGAGCGAACAATCGCGGCGTCTCACCATTCCGGAAATCGACGCTCCCGCCCGCCTGCCGGAGCGCCTGTCCGATTCCATTGCCCACCGCATCTGGCTCGATGAGCAGCCCGGGGCGCCACCCCTGCTGCGCGCCTTCGGTCCCAATCCGGTTGGCACGGTAGCTCTCATAGTTGGTCCCGAAGGCGGCTGGACATCGAGTGAGCGCGACGCATTTTCGTCTGCGGGCTGGATTGCGGCCTCGCTCGGCCACGCCATTCTCCGCACCGAGACCGCCGTGTGCGCCGGTCTCGCCTTGATCTCGCAGCTGCTGTAAACCGCCCGCTACAATCGAAGTGCGTGCACCATATCGAGCGCCTCTACTGGGGTGATATCGCCGTTGCGGCAGTGGTGATAGTCACTCAGAGCTGGATCGGATGGATGCTCTTCATGCGTTGGCGAAAGTCGCTCCCGCGATGGATCTTCGGCGCCATTGCGGCAACTCTGGCTATCCTGTGGACCCTCTGCGCCGTCGGACTTCGCATCAACTTCTCAGCCGAGCATTATGTGCCGCCCGTGATGCGCGGCACGGCAAGCGCCGTGGAAGTCGGGTGGGCTCTTTTGTCTTTGAGCGGCATCATCGTTTACTTCGTCTATTGCTGGGCCTTTCGGGTCACATCCGCGGAGCACAATCCGGCCCGGAGACGCCTGCTTCAGACTGCGGCGGGCGTGGCCATTGCCGCTCCGGTTGCAGGACTCGCTTTCGGCGGTCTCGTCGAACGGACGCGCTTCGTCGTGCGGGAGGTCGATTTTCCCATCCCGAATCTGCACCCCGATCTCGAAGGCTTCCGCATTGCGCAGATTACCGACATCCACGCCGGCCTGTTCCTGAGTGTGCGCCAGGTGGCCCGCGTTGTAGACCTGGCGAACGAGCTCAAGCCGCATCTCGCGCTGATCACCGGCGATCTTATCTCG
>JBDUBZ010000122.1:0-10206 GCA_040003745.1 Terriglobia bacterium | reverse complement strand
TGCCATCGGCGGACGCCCGCTTTGACGGGCTTTGCGATTTGGATCAGGCGTCGCGCGAAAAGGCGCAGGCCACGCTTGTCAAAAATACGGGACAGAAGGCCAAAGAGTTTGAAGACATGCGGGAAGCGTTCGCCGATCCCAGGCTCCACCTTGAGGCTGGCCCGAAATTCACGGGCGATTCCACCGCCAGTCGTTTGTTGACGAGGGACGCTTATCATAAGCCCTACGTGGTCTGAGCCCGAGCGCGTCCGGGCCTTAAACGGCAACGGGCTGCGCGAGAATGCCCGCTACGTCCTTTATTGGGCGCAGATGAACCGGCGTGCGGAATCGAATCATGCGCTGGCGTTTGCGATCGGCCTCGCCAACGAGCGAGAACTGCCTCTGCTGGTTTACGAGGGCCTGACGTGCACCTATAAACACGCAAACGATCGTCTGCATACGTTCGTGCTTGAGGCCGTTCCCGAAACCGAAAAAGCTGTGCGGAAGCTGCGCGCCGGTTACCTCTTTTATCTGCGGGCGCGGAGAAGCGATCCCAACGATGTGCTCTACCGGCTGGCGGCAGCAGCGCTTTGCGTGGTGACGGACGATTACCCGGCATTCATCGCCGCCGGGCACAACGGGAGCGTTCCGGAGAAAATCGGGGTCGCGTATTTCGCGGTGGATTCGAGTTGCATCGTTCCGATGAGCGTGCATGAGAAACGAGCGTGGGGCGCTTATACGATTCGCCCGAAGATTCGCCGTGAACTTGGAAAATGGCTGAAGCCGGTCGCCGTGCCGGAGGTGAAACGGCGGTGGAACGACGCTCTTCTGCCACCGGACATAGCGGCGCTTCGCACCGACGTCACGGCGCGGGCGGTCCCGGATCTGGTTGCCGGTTGTGAGATCAATCATTCGGTGCGGCCGTCGATCTCGTTCACGGGCGGGAGGGCTGGGGCCAGGCGGCATCTGGAGGTCTTTCTGGAACGAAGGCTGAGCCGGTATGCCACGGAGAGCAACCAGCCTTCGAAGCATGCCACGAGTGAGCTCAGCCCTTATCTGCATTTCGGCCAGATTTCGGCTCTCGAAGTGGCGCTCGCCGTTCACGAATTGGGTGGAGGCGAGAAATTTCTCGAAGAGCTGATTGTGCGCCGGGAGCTGGCGTTTAATTTTGCCCGGTTCACTCCGAATATGGAATCGCTCGATGCCGTGCCGGAGTGGTGCCGCCGTACCATGGCGAAGCATGCGGCCGACCCGCGGCCTCAACTCTACGCGCCGGAGCAGCTGGAGAACGCGGAAACCCATGACGCGCTCTGGAACGCCACGCAGAAGGAACTGCTGATTCGCGGCAAAATTCAGGGCTATTACCGGATGTACTGGGGCAAGAAGATCATCGAATGGTCGCCGACTTACGAGCAGGCGCTGGCGGTGATGATCCGGCTGCACGATATTTATGCGCTAGATGGCCGGGACCCCGCCACGTACACTAATATTCTCTGGTGTTTCGGGCTGCATGACCGGCCCTGGGGCGAGCGTCCGGTGTTCGGACAGCTGCGCTATATGTCGCTCGACGGAATGCGGCGGAAAACCGATACCGAAGCCTATATTCAGGAGATTGGGGAACTCAAAAAGACCGGCAGCGACCCTTGGCGAATATGAAGTGCATTGTCTCTGGAGGAACGGGATTCATCGGTCGCCGGGTGGTGGAACGTCTGCTCAGAGACGGGCATTATGTCGGCATCTGGAGCCGCAAGCCCGGACTGGTGACACGGCCCGCCCTTGCCGCTTTCTCCTGGGAGCCGCTCGCCGGGGAACCGCCGGAAGAGAGCGTAAATACGATGGATGCAGTGATCCACCTGGCGGGTGAACCGGTGGCGCAGCGCTGGAATGCCGCCGTCAAAGTGCGTATCCGCGACAGCCGCGTGATTGGGACGCGCCGGCTGGTGGATGTGATCGGCCGCGTTCCGCATAAGCCGAAAGTTCTGGTGTGCGCTTCGGCGATAGGGATTTATGGCGATCGGGGCGATGAGGTGCTCACCGAAACTTCCTCCACCGGACCTGGTTTTTTGGCCGACGTCTGCCGGGCCTGGGAGGCCGAGGCCGATCGCGCCACGGAATTTGGTCTGCGCGTGGTGAAGCTCCGGATCGGCTTCGTGCTGGGAAAGGATGGCGGGGCGCTGGCAATGATCGCCCCGGCGTTTCGCGCGTTCGCGGGCGGGCGGCTCGGTTCCGGGCGTCAGTGGATGCCGTGGATCCATGCGGACGATGTCGCCGAGATGCTGGTTTATGCCGTCGAAAATGGCAATGTTTCCGGGGTGTGGAATGCGACGGCGCCCAATCCTGTCAGGAATGCGGAATTCACGCGCAAGGTGGCGCGGGCGGTTCACCGGCCGGCGATTATTCCGGTGCCTTTATTTGCGCTTAAACTCGCGTTCGGTGAGCTGGGGCGGCACATGCTCGACAGCGCGAGGGTGATACCGGCACGGGCGGCGGAAGCGGGCTTTCCCTTCCGCTATCCGGAGCTTGGCGGCGCGTTGCACAATCTTCTCGGTTAACGGCTGGCAAGCCGTTCGAACTTTGTAACCTTTCCCCACCTGGCGAGTTTGCCTGAATGGACGCGCAAGTGAATCAGACTACCGATCATGACCTGATGACCGAGGTCGCGCGCGGCAATCTCGCGAGTATGAGCGAAATTTATCGGCATCGCCATCGCAGTCTGTTCCGGTTCTTCTTCCGTATGACCGGAAAACAGGCTACGGCGGAGGATCTGGTCCATGAGGTCTTCCTGCGCATGATTCGCTACCGCCACACTTACCAGACGGGCGACGGATTCGAGGCCTGGATGTATCGGATCGCGCGCAATGCCTTCGCGGATCAGACGAAGAAGCATCGCCTGGAAGTTCCCGCCGAGGAGGGGCTGTTTGACCTTACGGCGGAAGCCCGGCCTTCGGCGTTCGAGCAGGTTTCGAAGAAGCAGGACCTGGCGCTGCTTTACCGCGCGCTGCGGGAACTGCCGGAGGACAAGCGCGAGTTGATCATCCTGAGCCGTTTTCAGGGTCTTTCGTGCGAGCAGATCGGCGAACTGATGGGGGCGGCGCAGGGCACGGTTAAAGTCCGGGTTTTTCGGGCCATGAAGGAAATGGGCAAAATCTTTTTGGATTTGCAGAAGGAAAAAGCGTCATGATATGCGGACATGCCAGGGAACTGATGGCGGCTTCGTGGATGGGCGATCTGGATCCGGGCGGGGCGGCGAAGCTTCGGCAGCATCTGGACGGGTGCCCGGAATGCTCCGCTGAAATGTCGCAGCTGGGCATGATGTGGGAACGGCTGGCGGATATTCCGGCGCCCGAGCCCAGCCCGCTGTTGAATGAGCGCTGGGAGATGACGCTCGAAAGCCTGGTAACGCAGCGTAAAGCGAAGTCCTGGCGCTTTTCGCTCGCGGCACTGACTCCCGGCCGTCCCGTGTGGCAGATTGCAGCCGCGGCATTCCTGCTGATCGGTGGAATCGGAATAGGCCGGCTGCTGCCGCGCGGCGCTGGTGTGGAACGTGGTGGTGTGGAACGTGGTGGTGTGGAACGCGGCGAAGTGGCAGCGCTTCGCGATGAGGTTGCCAAAACCAAAGAGATGGTCACGCTGTCGCTGTTGCAGCAGCAATCGGCGAGTGAACGGCTGCGTGGAGTGGATTACAGCGCGCGTATGGCGAGTCTCGATCCGCAGGTGGTCACCGCGCTGGTGCAGGTGGTGAAGAACGATACGAGCGTCAACGTGCGGCTGGCAGCCATCGATGCTTTGTCGAAGGTGTCGGCCGACGCGGGGGTGAGGCGGTCGTTGACGCAGTCGCTGGGGCAGCAGGATTCGCCCATGGTGCAGGCGGCGCTGATCGATTACGTGGTCGAGGCGCGGGACCGGCACGCGATGGGTCCACTTACGGAACTGGCTGCGCGTCCCGACCTGAATCCCGCTATTCGCCAGCGGGCCGAGAGCGCGGTCAGGCGGCTCACCGAGTATCACTACTGATTTTCAAGGAGAACGAAATGTCGAACTTAGCTGTGGCGGTTGCTGTAAGTGTGTTCGGGATGGCGGCGGCGAGCGACTACAAAGTGGAGCAGCGCGAACCGATTCATCACGTGTTTACGAAAGACACGAAGCTCGATGTGGATAACGTCAACGGGACCATTACCGTGATCGGGGATAACGAGGCGAGCATGCGGGTGGATGGCGAGAAGATCGTGCGCGGGGCGGACCAGAGTGAGGTCGATCGCGGGAAACGCGATGTGGTGCTCGATATCAATGAGAAGGACGGCGTGGCTCAGTTGTATGTGAACGGGCCCTTCCGCAATAACGATCACGCGAGCCAGGATCACGGGTTCCACGAACATTCCGACCGTCGCTATGAGGTGATTTATGACCTCATCATCCACACCCCACGGGTCATGGCGCTCAACCTGCGAAGTGTCAATGGCGCGATCAAGATGGGTGATACGAGCGGCGCTTTCGAGGTTCATGCCGTGAATGGCTCAATCACGATGACGAACATGGGCGGGTCGGGGCACGTGAACACGGTGAACGGGCCGGTTCAGGTCGGCTTCCGTGAGAATCCCAGGAGTGAGACGTCGTTCAAGACTGTCAATGGGCGGATTGAGGTGACGCTGCAGCCATCGCTCTCTGCCGACATAAAAGTCAAGACTTTCAATGGGCATGTCTACACCGATTTCGATGTGACGGCTTTGGCGACCCACGCGGGAACGGCTGAGCGGAAAGAGGGCAAGTTCGTTTACAAATCGAATCGGTCACAAAGCTTTCGCGCCGGAGCGGGCGGACCGGAACTCGCCTTTGAGACGCTTAATGGCGATATCCACATACAGAAGCAGTCGCGGTAGCCGCATACGTTAACAGGAGAAAGTGACAATGCAGGTATTCAAACTTGGTTCGGCCGTGCTGATGTGCTGCGCCACCATGACCGCACAGCAGATTAAGGTGCCGCTTTCGAGCCCAGGGCAGCCGGCCACCGTCAAAGTAAGTCTGATGAATGGCAGTATCGCAGTCACGGCCGGGGCGGCAGGGGAGGTCGTTGTGGAAGCGAGCGGCCGAGCCGCGCGTGAGCGGGCGGATGTGCCGACGGGGATGCACAGGCTGGATGTTTCAAGCGCCGGCGTCGAAGCGCGGGAGGATCACAACGTGGTCTCGATTGATGGGGGCACTTACAGCGGATCTTCGAATCTTGCGATTCAGGTTCCTCCCAATTGTTCACTGCAATTGAAGAGCATGAATGGCGGCCATATCGAAGTGACGGGGATTAACGGCGAGATTGAGGCCAGTAACCTGAATGGCGCCGTCGCACTCAAGAATGTATCGGGATCGGCGGTGGTTTCAAGTCAGAACGGCGACATTACGGTCAGCATGGATAAGGTCACGCCGAACAAACCGATGTCGTTCACGACGATGAACGGCAGGATCGATGTCACGATTCCGGGCGATACAAAAGCGCGCCTTCGTCTGAAGACCGATCATGGTGAGGTTTTCAGCGATTTTGACGTGAAAATGGAGCCAGATACAAGTAAGCCGATCGTGGAAGAAAACCGCGGCCAGGGCGGGAAGTATCGGATCCGGATGGACAAAAACGTTTACGGGTCGATTAACGGCGGCGGGCCGGAGCTCCGCTTTGAAACCATGAACGGCAGCATTCTGATCCACAAGAAGTAAGACTTCGCGGCAAGCGACACCGCGGCAGGTTCACTTCTGCGATTAGGATCTTGAAAGCAAAGACTACTCCCGTGCACCGGCAAATGCCGATACGCGCAGCCGGAGTCGCTTGCCTTACTGTCGATTATCTGGACAGCAAAGACTAGTGACGGGCGGGCCAGACAACTCCCTGGTCTTTCTTCGTGACCGCGGCCAGACCCTTGAACATGAACTTCTGTACCCGCTGTCCGCGATAGGTCTCCGTGGTGAATACATTGCCTTTGGAATCGGTAGCAATACTATGCACCGCGTAGAACTGGCCCGGCTGCCTCCCCCCGTCTCCGAAACTGGTCAATTCCGTGAGAGTCTCGCGGTCCAGAATGTGAATCTTCATGTTCGATCCGTCCGCCACATACATGTATTTCTGCCGCGGATCCTTCGACAGTGAAATGTCGAATACCGCCCCGTCCCCACGGGTATTCTTCGCCAGGAACGCCTCTTTCAAAAACGTCCCGTCAGTCTTGAAGACCTGAATGCGATCGTTAGTTCGGTCGCAAACGTACAGCATGCCGTCATTGGCAAGTTCCACGCAGTGTACCGGGTTCCGGAACTGTTTGGCGGGCGGATCGTTCGGGTTATAAGGACCAGGGTTGGTGTCGTCCGGCTTGTTCCCGTAGGCCCCCCAATGGCGTTTGTATGCCCCGGTGTCGGCATCGAAGACGATGACGCGATGGTTGCCGTACCCGTCCGCCACGTAAAGCTCATTCGTCTTCGGGTCCACCATGGTCTTCGCCGGCAGCCGGAGATTTTCGATATCGTTGCTGCCTTTGCTCTTGCCGGGCTTTCCGATCTGCATCAGGAATTTGCCCGCCTGGGTAAATTTCAGGACAAAACTGTCGTTCACCGCTCCCGCGGCGCCCATCAGGCTTTCATCGACACCGCTCTCGGCGCCCGTGCCCGCCCGCCCGCGCCCGCCCGCTGGCCCGCGTCCTCCCGCTGGTGCAGTGGACGGCGCGGTGCGACCGTTACCGCCGATCCATACATTGCCCTTGTAATCGACATAGATGCCGTGGTTCGAGACCGGCCAGTCGTAGCCTTCTCCTGGTCCGCCCCAGTGGCCGATCAGGTCGCCCGCCTCATTGAACTCCAGAACGGGCGGCGCCGCAGCGCAGCACTCCGACGCAGGCGGATTCGTTGAAGCGTAGGTCTCCATTCGTCCCAGAGAGCCCTGGCGATGAACGATCCATATGTGGTCGTTCGAATCGATGCCCAGCCCGATTACGCTTCCGACCACCCAGTGATTGGGCAGAGGCTTTGGCCACATCGGGTCCACTTCGAAGCGCGGCGCCTGAACGGAAGCGGCCTCTACCGCGGCTCTCCTGTCCATCAGAAAAGATCCCGCTCCCAGAGCTGCGATCAATCCGGCTGCAACTGCAATGGCTAACTCTGCTCGACGCATAGATTCTCATACCCGCCCTTTCAGGGTGTACGTTAGTCTATACGATTTCTTCCTGAGGAAACCTTGCCGGTCCGGCTGTCAATCGTCCCGTTGTTTTTGTGCATCCTATTAGCGCTCTCCGGCAGCGCAGCGGCGCACGATATTCCATCGGACGCGACCGTGCAGGCGTTCCTCAAACCGGAAGGGCGCCAGCTTCAACTGCTCGTTCGCGTGCCCCTGAAAACAATGCGCGATGTGGACTTCCCGCAGCGCGCGGGCGGCGAACTGGATCTGATTCAACTTGCGCCACTTCTTCCCGATGCGGCGACTCTGTGGATTTCCAATTTTATAGAGCTGCGTGAGGGAGACAGGCCGCTCCCGAGTCCCCGCGTGGCGGCGGTCCGGGTTTCGCTCGAATCCGACAGATCGTTTGCATCATGGGACGAGGCGCTGGCGCATGTCACCGGCCCGCCGATGAAGGACGCCACGCATGTGTTCTGGGACCAGTCGAAACTGGACGTCCTGTTCCAATATCCGATCGACTCGGCACGGTCTGAGTTTGCGGTTCATCCGAAACTCGATCATCTGGCCGCACGGGTAATCACCGTGCTGCGGTTCCTTCCCCCGGGGGGAGCGGTTCGTCCCTATGAATTCTTCGGCGACCCGGGGCTGGTTCGCCTCGATCCGCGCTGGTATCAGGCCGCAGGGCGCTTCGTTCAATTAGGTTTCTTCCACATTCTGGACGGAACCGACCACCTGCTCTTTCTGCTTTGCCTGGTGATTCCTTTCCGGCGCTTCCGGGCGCTGGTGCCGGTAGTGACCGCGTTCACAGTCGCGCATTCGATGACGTTGATTGCCTCGGCTTACAATCTGGCCCCGGATGAGTTGTGGTTTCCCCCTCTCATCGAGATGCTGATCGCGATTTCCATCGTCTATATGGCGCTCGAGAATATCGTCGGCGGAAGCACCGTGCGCCACCGGTGGATGGTCGCGTTTGGGTTCGGACTCGTTCACGGGTTTGGGTTCTCGTTCGCGCTGCGCGAGACCATGCAGTTCGCCGGTTCTCACCTGCTGACGTCATTGCTGTCTTTCAACCTCGGAGTTGAGGCAGGGCAACTGCTCGTTCTCCTAATGCTGATTCCGCTGCTCGACGGTCTGTTTCGTTTCGTGGTCGCCGAGCGGATGGGAACGATCATTCTCTCCGCGCTGGTTGCGCACACAGGTTGGCACTGGATGCTGGACCGGGCGGACCGGCTGCGTCAATACCGCTGGCAGACGCCTGTGATCAGCGCCGCGGGACTGGCTCTTGCGCTGCGTTGGGCGATGGTCATCATAGCGCTGGGCGCCGTCATCGGTTTTGCGCTCTCGCGTCTCCGCATGAAAAGGCAGCCCGCAGAGGGCGGCGACCTGTTAAGTTGAGGCGAAGAATTGAGGTTCGGGGCTCAACAATGTGCGCTTCGACATCGTGGCATAGACTGGCGTCACAGCCGCCGGGAAGCAACTATGCCTGATGACTCAGGTACTGCTCGCGGAACGCGGGCGGCCCCTCCGTTATGAACTCGGAAAATTTCGGCCAGCCCTCGCCCAGTGTAAGGGCTGTTACGACATTCGGCTGGATGTAAACGCGCCGGGGCGTTGAATGAACAACTTGGCTCAAACTCGAGTCCCGCAAAAGTGCCGTGGCCGTTCTGATAGTTGACCACGCGGAACAAACGCCTTCGGAAAACTGAAAACAGCCCAAGCCCCACCTGCTCGATCGGGTCTATTTTGAACCGATGGAGGACACCCTTTTAATGGCCTTCGCTGACGTAGTTCCGGTTCCAGTCCGGAATGTGAACCGTTACATCTCCCTTGACCACTGCCTGACATCCCAGCCTTGAATTCAACTGAAAATCGGCAGCCTGCTCGACACGGTCCATCTCATCGTCATCCATCTCCGAAAGGTTGTTTACACCGTCTTTAACGACCACGTGGCAGGTGGTGCAGGCGCAACTGCCGCCGCAGGCATGTTCCAGATGAAAGCCGAAATTCATTGCAACATCGAGCAAAGATTCAGGGCGCCCGTGGCCTTTATAGGGTAATTTTCCCGGCTCGAACTCGAAGGATTCGTTTGCGGGGAGGAAGGTTATCTTGGGCACTCTCCGATTGTAGCGGCCAGTCGGGTAAATGCGGGATGTTAACGTGTGGGCTACCGCTCCGCCAGACCTATGAACATCAGGCGTCACGCCTCTATTCCGTACGTGTTGCCCTTCGCCGTGTTCATAGCGATGCTGGGTCTGCAGGCGGTGGTCCCGGTTCCGGCCGCGGTGCGCTTCGTGGTGTCGATGGCGACAATCGCATTGGTGTCGCGCGATGTGCTGCGCGGCAGGCTTTCGAGACCGCTTCTGAGCATCGGCATCGGGGTCGCGGTGTTCCTGATCTGGATTGCGCCGGACGTGCTGATGCCGGCGTGGAGGCACACTTTTCCTTTCGACAACGCCGTGGTCGGCCACCTGGCTGGCAATACGCCACCAGCTTCGAAGAGCGATCCGGTATTCCTGCTGTTTCGGATTGCGGTCAGCGTGCTTGCGGTGCCCATTCTCGAAGAACTGTTCTGGCGGGGCTGGCTCATGCGCTGGCTTATCGATGGAGACCATTTCGAGCGGGTGCCGCTGGGGGCGTATTCGCCGATGGCGTTCTGGCTGGTGGCCCTCATGTTCGCAGCGGAGCATGGCCCGTTTTGGGACGTTGGGCTGATCGCCGGGGTGGTCTATAACTGGTGGATGGTAAAGACCCGGAATCTCTGGGATTGCATTCTCGCGCATGCGGTGACAAACGCCATACTGGCTGCGTGGGTGGTGCTTGCGGGACAATGGCAGTACTGGCTCTAACCGGTAACGCCAAAACGACCCTACTCACCTCATCATGATTCAACTCACCGAGGCCGGTAAGCGCTTCGGCCCCAAAATACTTTTCGAAGGCCTGAACTGGCTGATTACGCCGAAAGAGCGCGTGGGAATTGTGGGGGCGAACGGCACCGGCAAATCCACGCTGCTGAAGACGCTGGAGGGGATTGAGAGTCTCGATTACGGCTCACTCAGCATGATGAAAGGTATCCGCGCGGGCTATCT
>JBDUBZ010000121.1:0-10221 GCA_040003745.1 Terriglobia bacterium | reverse complement strand
TTCACGAACGTTCGTCGATTCATAAGAGCCGGACCTCGATATCCAGAAGCGTCGTGCCCAATTTTACATGCGGGCCGGGCCGACTATGATTTCGATTCGGCGCGAACTGAAAAATACCGGAGGGAGAAGATATGCGAATCGATGCCAAGGAACTCGGCCACAAATGGTAAGGCCACAGTGTCCCAGCTTGAGAAACTCCAGCCCAACGACAAGGCGACACCGTTGTTACGAGCGGAGCCTTTTCTGGTGGCGATGTTGATATATAATTCCCCTGTCCAAAAAGAGGTCAAGGGGATCAGCATGCAAGCCCAATTCAGATCACACCGTCACACTGTTGCCGACCCTGCACCCCGGCGTTTCATCAGCCATCTCAGCGGACGAAGCGCCGCCATGTCGATGGCTGCCGCGATGCTTATGTTCGCACCGCTTCTTCAGGCTCAGGCTGTCTCGATCGCGACAGTTACAGGCAGGGTCGCCGACGAGCAGGGCGCATCCGTAGCGGGCGCGCAGATTCGCATGACGGGAGCCGAAACAGGCGGCGTTTACAATGCCGTGAGCAACTCAGAAGGCCTGTATACGGTTCCCAGCGTCGCCATCGGGCCCTATAAGCTTGAAGCCACGGCCCCGGGCTTTCAGACCTACGTACAAAGCGGCATCCAGTTGCGTGTAGGCGAACAGTTGCAGATCGACGTCGCTATGAAAGTCGGGTCCGTGTCTGAACGCATTGAGGTGCAGGCTAACGCGGCTGTCGTACAGACGCAGCAGAGCACGATATCTCAGGTGGTAGATCAGCAGCGCATCATGGAACTTCCTCTCAACGGGCGGGACCCAACGCAGCTAATCACCATTTCGGGTGCTTCGATCAATCACAGCGACGGCACGAACACGGGCAGCAAGAGTTTTTTCAGCTCGCAATCCATCTCCATCGCGGGCAGTGCCGGCAACGCCACGAATTACCTGCTCGATGGAGGCGACAACAATGACAGCTTCACTAACGTCAACATGCCGTTTCCGTTTCCCGACGCTCTTCAGGAATTCAGCGTGGAAACCAGCACGCTGCCGGCCCGCAACGGGCTGCATCCCGGCGGCGTGGTCAACGCGGTCACGAAATCCGGAACCAACACGTTTCACGGCGGGGTCTTTGAGTTCATTCGGAACGGCAACGCCAATGCCATTAATTACTTCGCGCCCCGCCAGGACAGCCTGAAGCGAAACCAATTCGGCGGCATTATCGGCGGGAGGGTCATCCGCGACAAGCTCTTCTTCTTCGGCGGGTACCAGGGCTCGAAGATTCGCCAGGACCCTTCTTCAAGCACCGCATTCGTCCCCACGGCGGCGGCTCTGGGCGGTGATTTCAGTGTGCTCGACGGCGCCGGCTGTCAATCGAAAGGGGTGGCGCGCGCGATCCTCGATCCCCTGACGGGCCAGGCATTTCCCGGTCAGATAGTCCCCGTGAGCCGCTTTGACCCGGCATCTGCCGCTCTCGCCAAATATCTGCCGACAAATGCTAACGCCTGCGGAAAGACTTCCTACGGGATTCCCATCCAGTCCAACGAAACACAGTTTATAAGCCGCGTGGACTGGATTATCAGCCCAAGGCAGTCGCTCTACGGACGGTACTTCATCGATAGTTACCACCTGGCGGCATTCTTCGACCCGCATGACATTCTGGTCACTTCGGCTTCCGGCAATGAAGAGCGTGCGCAAACCTTCGTGCTGGGGCACACCTTCACTATCAATCCCACAACCGTGAACTCGTTCCACTTCACGGTTGGCCGCCGCCGCGACGATCGCGGCCCCAACGCCGATGGCGTCAATGCTGTTTCACTTGGCGTTACGAACCTTTATCAGGGGACCAAAGACTTTCTTCAGGTGGCTGTATCGAATGGCGGGTTCGCGGTGGGTTGCGGCACCTGCGCTCTTGGCAGTTTCAACATCACCAGCTTTCAGGAAGCCGACGATGTCGATATCATTCGCGGCAGGCATCAGATCGCATTCGGCGTAGACTTCCTGAGGACCCGGGACACGCAGAACAATCACTATCAGGACGATGGGGTCTTCAACTTCTCAGGCCAGTACACGAACGATCCACTGCTCGACTTCCTGCTGGGTAAGATGAACTCGTTCAGCCAGAGCGGCCCTCAGCTGAACGATCTGCGCCAGAACGTGCTGGGCATGTACGCACAGGACACGTTCCGGATGACCCAGCGTCTGGTGGTGAATTTCGGACTTCGCTGGGAGCCCATGCTTCCCGAATACGATCACTTCAACCGCGGGAGCACCTTCTCCCGCGCGGCATTCGACGCAAAACAGTCCAGCGTGGTCTATGTCAACGCCCCGGTTGGATCTTTGTTCTATGGCGATCCCGGCATTCAGAACTCATTCACGTCCCGGCGCCTCGCGGACTTTTCGCCCCGGCTGGGCTTCGTCTTCAATCCCGACGGCAAAGGCGACACTACAGTTCGGGTCGGTGGAGCCATGCTCTATGACTCCGTAGCAACATTCATTCCCTACCGTATGGTGGCGCAGAATCCGCCCTTCGGTCCGCAGGTCACCAACACCAACGGACCTTATCAGTTCAGCAATCCGTGGGGCACCGTTCCGGGCGGAAATCCGTTCCCGCTCCCGCCGCCTGGCAAGAACATCGCCTTCCCGCCGGCCAATGCCGAGGTATTCCTGCCACCGAATATCAAGCCGCCAAACGTGATTACGTGGAACGCGAGCCTGCAGCACAGGTTTGCGGATGGCTGGGTCCTGTCGGTTTCTTACCTGGGCAACAAGACGGCACACCTGTGGATTGGCAACGAAACCAATCCCGCCGTCTACATACCGGGCCTCTGTTCCGGCAAGGCGTGCTCGAGCACCAGCAATACTCAGGGGCGCAGAGTGCTGAGTCTCGCGAATGCGAACGCGGGGCAGTATTACTCAAGCATGGTCATTGCGGATGACGGCATCAGCGCCAACTACAACGGCATGCTGACGTCCCTTGAGCACCGCTTCGCCCACAACTACACTGTGCTGGCCAACTACACCTGGTCGAAATGCCTCGGCATCGCACCGGTTACATCGCTTAGCGGCGGCGCGGTACAGGACCAAATAACGTTCGCGGAGATTACGGGCCGTGCTCTTACGACGCCAAACATCTCTTTAACCTGAGTTCGGTCTATGTGAGCAAGTTCAATCGCGGCGGCCGCATCGGCTCCGCCCTGCTGAGCCACTGGAACGTGGCCCCGCTCGTGCGTTATCAAAGCGGTCTTGCGGTGAATCCGTCCAGCGGAAAAGATAATTCACTGACGGGAGTCGGCAACGACCGTCCGAACGTTGCGTCGCTCACCGCCTACACGGGCGCCGACCACGGCAAGCTATATCAGTACCTGAACCCGAATCTCTTTACACAAAATGGCGTGGGGCTCTTTGGCAACGCGGGTCATTACAGTCTTCGGGGCACCGGTGTGTTTACGGTCGACATTGCGCTCAGCCGTGAATTCAGGCTGCGAGAACGCCTGACGCTGCATGCGCGCGCCGAAGCGTTCAACCTGATGAATCATCCCAATTTCAATCTGCCGGTGGCAAATATTTCCTCGGCGAACTTTGGGCAGATTACGAGTGCGATGGACCCCAGGATTCTGCAGGGGTCTTTAAAGCTGACGTTTTGAGATTCGCCAACCAGAAGGCAGCATCGGGGGAGGCCCCGGCTCCGTAAAAAGGCACTCTCGTTTCAGTCATTCGGCTGCGCGCAAAACTCAGCGCGGTTGTAACGGGTATCGGGAACGCATGACATTGGGCGGCAAACCCGCCGCCGCGCAGCATGGCGTGTGCCATCACGCCCGGACCCAGCCCGCACAATAGGGGCGCGCCGCTCCCGCATTCGGCCGGCCTCGACGCCGGGACAACTTCCCCCCCCTGTATTTCACACCTCGAAAGTAAAGCTTTGGTTTGAAAGTACCGATAGGTTGGTCATGGTAGTACTTCCTCACCTCGGTCGGATAGCGGCAATCGCCGCCCTGCTGCTCATTTTTGAGTATGGGCTGCTGGCTGGAAGTCTCATCTCGCCATGGCGTATCTGGACCAGTGCGGACGGAATGCCGGAATCCTATTGCACGAGCCTCAGCCAGGATGCGGCCGGCAATCTGATCATCCGGCATGGCGACGTGACGCGAATCAGTATATTAAACGGCTACCAGGTTTCGACGGTGTCCGATTCTCATTCCTTCGGCCGTGTGTTTGGCGATTCCACGGGAAAACTCTGGACCTTTGGCGCCGAGGGTATCCGTATCTACGACGGCTCCCGCTGGAAGAGTTTTCCGGTCCGCGAGATTCCGGAGTTTGCGCAACGGCACCCTTTCCCCGTGAACTGGATTTTTTACACCGCAGCCTGGGGTCAGTTGCAAAAGAGCCGCATGGATATGATCCCGCTGCGTGCCGGTGGCGCTGTGTCGGGTGCGTTTGTATCGGCAATCCTGATGTTTCCGGATCGCCTGGTCGAGTGGAGCCTGGCGACACACAGCACGACGGTGATCAGAACGGCCCGGCAGACCCGCCTCACGTCCTTCCGGGACCTGCAGCCGGCGTCCGATGGTGGGCTTTGGGTGGGCGGCGAACGAGGACTCGGTCATTTGAAGAAGACCCCATCCGGTTTCGAATGGAGCGATCTTCCTGGTCCACAAGGTCTGACCGACGTTCTGAGCCCGATGGAAGGCCGGAAAGGCGACGTCATCCTGAGCGCCCTTCGCGCGAATGGTAATCGGGCTCTCATCAAGGTTTCGGATGAGAAATGGAGCGAAATTCCCACTTCGGACATCGCCCATGGCAATTTCGCCGGTAAAGCTCCCGGGGACCTGCCGACTCTGAAAGGCTGGCGCGGGCCGGATGACGAGCAATGGATGGAGCACGAGAGCACCGTCTACACGAAAGACAACCCCGACATTCTGCGGGACATGGAACGGGGGGACGGGCCGGCCGGCAGCATCATCGATGTCCTCAGTCAAAAAGATGGTGCGTTCTGGGTCGCGACCAGCCAGGGCTTAGCTCGGTACTCGCCAGCGCTATGGCGGACGCCTTCCGGAGCGCGCGGGGCGAACCGTCTGGTGAACTCGATCGTCGAAGACTCCGCTGGGCGTATCTGGTATTTGATGGATGGCTATCTCATCGTGAACGATGGCGATCATTGGGTCCGCTTTGCCCTGCCCCCGGGTCAGCGACAGGTCTCCACGGATACGGATTCGCTTCACATTCTGGGAAATGGCGACATCGCGCTAAGAGTCAATTCAGATGCGAGCTTCCTCGTCTTCGAAAAGAAGACACGTGCTTTTCGTAAAGTGGATCTGCCCAAAGGCTCCGTCATGGGGCGAATCCTGAATCGCCCTCAGGGCGGTATCTGGCTGCAGATATTCGACCATGGCAACAGGGAGTGGCAGTTGCTGGCGTGGGATGGGAAACGCTTTCTTTACGCGGGGCAGCCGCGCCGGTTCTCCTCTTCAAATATGAAGGTCATGCTGGAAAGCCGCAACGGCGATGTCTGGCTGGGGGGGACGTCATCTCTAATTCTGATTCGGTCCGGCCAGTCCCACGTTCAAGGTAGTGCGGAGGGCTTTACCGACACAGGCGTGTTTTCCGCTTTGGAACTGCCGGATGGACACATCCTGCTGGGCGGCCGGAATAACGTGACCGAATATGACGGAAAAAAATTCCACGTAATCCAGTCTGGTATGGACCGGGTCTGGACCATACGGGCCGGGCGCGATGGCTGGACCTGGATCGCTTCGGGCGCGGGCATTTACCGCTACCGTTCCGGCCAGTGGATCACCAATACGGTGGAGGACGGCCTGCCATCCTCTGCCGCTTACAACGTGTTTTGCGACCGGACAGGGCGGGTCTGGGCCGGCACTTTGCGGGGCCTCAGCCTGCTCCATCCGGAGGCTGATACCGACCCGCCACTGACCAAAATCAGCGAAGATAAAAACCTGCTCGAAACGCCTCCCAGCGGCGAGGTGCGGCTCGTGTTCGGCGGTATCGATAAATGGCAATATACGGCGCCGGAACGCCTGAAGTTCTCTTCGCGTATCGACAAATCGTCCTGGAGCTCGTTCGAATCCGGCCAGGTCCGGTCTTTCAAAAATCTCGCCAGCGGTGCGCACGATTTCGAAGTCCGTGCCATGGATCGCAACGGCAATATCGATCCACATGGGGCGGAATTCAGATTCGCCGTGCTGTTGCCCTGGTACCGGCAATCCTTCTTTTTGGTGCTGATATCGCTGGCGGCGCTGGCCATAGGAGTGCTTTCGCGCTTAACCCGCACTCATCACCAGAGGCTCATTTTTCAGGGCACGCACGATTCGCTGACACAACTGGCGAACCGGGGCGCGGCCGATGCAAGTCTCGACCAGGCTCTGGTTAAGGCGCGGAAGGAAGGCACCTGTGTGGCCGTGATCGCCATTGATCTGGACCGCTTCAAACCCATAAACGACAAGCTGGGACACGAATTCGGGGACCGCTTCCTGCAGGAAATCGGCCGGCGGCTGCGGTCCTGTGTCCGAAAGCAGGACACGCTGGCCCGTGTTGGTGGGGATGAGTTCACGATCATCATGCCGGATCTCAATTCCCTTGCGGAAGCGGAAGCGGTGGCGGCAAGGATCGTCTCCAGCTTCGCCAGGCCGTGTCAGATCGAAGCCCATGAACTCGTAAGCTCAGCCAGCATCGGCATCAGTTTTTACCCCGATCATGGAAGGGATGCAGCCTGCCTGCGGCGCGCGGCCGACATTGCCATGTATCACGGTAAAGCCATGCGAATGGATCAATACGTGGTGTTCAGCGCACAACTTCCGCAACTCGACCAGGCCCTGACTTCCTCGCTCTGTTGACGGTGAGTTCCCGGCGCTCGCGGCGTTCCCCGATGGCCGCTGAATCGGGCGTGGTCGAGATCAAACAGACCCTCACATCGATTTCCGGCTTCGGGGCCCACGACGAAATCGAGATCGAATTTGCCCTTCCGTGCTGCGGCCCCCCGTTGTGCCGAAGGCCGCCTTTACAGACCACGAAGCAATACCAGCGATTCTCGCGCCGAGCAAGCGCCGGACCGACGATGTCAGCGCAAGGTCCCCATTTGCAGTTTTTCCGAGACATGTCCAGGCTAAAATGGCTGTTTCCCCTTCCTTGAATATGCCTAACAAATTTATAACGCTGCCTTTGTCCCTCTTTATACTTGCGCTGAGCCCCGTGTGGGCCCAGTCCGAAGTGGGTGGCGCAACCCTGAATGGAACGGTAACGGACCCGTCACAGTCGGTGGTGACGGGGGCAAATGTGAAGCTCCTGAACGCCGAGACCGGCTTCAGCCGCGCCGCCGTAACCAATGACCAAGGTCTTTATTCATTCCCGCGCGTTCCTGTCGGAGACTACACGCTCACCATCGAAAAGGCCGGTTTCCGAACCGCGAAACAGGAGCATGTTCGTCTTGAAGTAGGGGCTGTCGCTACCCTCGATGTTTCTTTAACAATCGGTTCCGTTGCAGACGTCGTGAGCATTACCGCCGATGTCCCCCTGGTCGAGACAGAGCGGTCGCAACAGGCTACTACGGTCAACGAACGCGCAGTCGCGAGTCTTCCGGTGAACGGACGCAACTTCATCAGCTTTACCACTCTTACGCCAGGCGTCGTAATAGACCCCACGCGTGGCGGCGATCTCTCTTTTGGAGGCCAGCGCGGCCCGGCGAACTCGCTTCTGGTCGATGGCGGCTCGAGCGACAACCTGTTTTACGGACAGGCCGTGGGGCGCACCGGATTTCGGCCGTATTCGTTCAGCGAAGAGGCGGTGCTGGAATTTCAGGTGAACGCCAACAGCTACCCGGCGGAAATCGGCCGGGCGGGCGGCGGTGTGATCAATGTGGTGACGAAATCGGGTACCAATCAGGTTCACGGCTCGGCCTTCGAGTTTTATCGCGATCGCGCCATGAACGCCAATACGTTTACCAACAACCGGGCGAACACCGATCTGGGCACGCCGGGCTACATTCCGCGTCAGCCTTACCACTTTAATCAGTTTGGCGGCAGCCTCGGCGGCCCCGTTCGTAAGGACAAGGTTTTTTTCTTCGTCAACTACGACGGTCAGCGCAACACGCTTCCGCAGCTGATCACCCCCAGCATTCCCGTCCCTGCCGCGAGTCTGCCGGCGCTCGGCCAGTATCTGGCGCCTTATACGACCGGCTCAAACAATGACGTTGGCCTTGTTAAGGCGGACTGGAACATCAGCGACTCACAGCGCCTGAGTGTCCGCTATAACATCAACCGGTTTACCGGCCGGAACTTCGAATCGTTTTCAGGTACCAGTGCACTCGAACATACCGGCGACAGCGGGGTGAACACCGACAACATTGCCGCTAACTATTCGAAGACGCTCGGAGCCAATAAGGTTCTGGACCTGCGCTACATCTATGTGCGGGATAACGAGCCGGGCGCCGCGAACACCGCCGCTCCTGAAACCGCCATTTCGAGCGGAATCACGTTCGGGCGCAACAACTTCAGCCCGCGCTACGCGAACGACAAGACGAACAACATCATCGGGTCGCTCTCGGTGGTCAAGGGCCGGAGCATCTTCAAGGTGGGCGCCGACATCAACATCGAGAAGATCGCCAACTACTTCCCCGGCTATTTCAGTGGCAGCTATTCATTTCCCAGCTACGCGGCTTTCGCGGCGGGAACGCCGACCTCGTTCACGCAGGGCTTCGGGGGCTCAGGCACAACAGGAGCCACGACCTACCCCAACGTCACCGAGTACGGCTTCTATGCCCAGGGTACGACGCGCGTGTCGGATCGGCTGACGCTCAACTACGGAATTCGTTATGACCTGTTCGACTTTGCACAGGGCACTATCCGAAATACCGACGCCGGTCTGGCCGCGGCTGGTATCAAAACAGATGTTATTCCCGTGGATTACAACAACATCGCGCCGCGGTTCGGCCTGGCATGGAAGCCCGTTGCAGGCAGCGACCGTACGGTGATCCGCGGCGGTTACGGAATTTTCTATGCCCGCACACCCTCCATCCTGACCAACACAGCCCTCGCTCAGAATGGCATTCAGGTCCGCACCTATACGTTGTTCCCGTCGGATCCGTTGTTTCCGAAGTATCCAGCTGTCTTGTCAGCGGCCCCGCCAGCCGGCGCGGCTCCCAGCATTTTTGTGATGGCCCCAAATTACGTTACCCCGCTCACCCAGCAATACAGCCTGAATGTGGAAACAGCCCTCGGGCGCGACTTCGCCCTGAGCGTCGGCTATCTGGGAGTTCGCGGAGAACACCTTACGCGCACGCGTGACGTGAATCTGTTCCCGGCGACGCCTGTCGCAGCGGTTCTGCCCGATGGCTCCGCGGTCACTTATTACCGCCATCCGGGCGGGAGCAGCCCGGCCCGTCCCAACGCTGCGTTCGGGCGGATCAGCGTTTTCGACAGCGGCGCCGATTCGGCCTACAACGCCCTGGTCGTTCAGCTCACAAAACGCTTCTCGCACGGCTTCCAGTTTCTGACTTCTTACACGTGGTCTCACGTGATCGACGATCTGCCGGAGCAGACTGCGGTTGTTGTGGGCGCCGACGATTCTAAACTTGCGCAGGACACATTGCAACCGAATGCGGACCGCGCATCCGGCAATACCGATATTCGCCAGCGCTTCGTATTCTCCGGCGTGTGGGATATCGACTACGCCAAATCGCTATCCAATCCAGTGCTCCGCTATGCGATGAGAGGATGGCAGTTTTCCACGATCGCGCAAATTCAGTCGGGCCGCCATTTCAATCAGGTCGTAAACACCACAGGCGGGGGAATCGACCTTAACAACGACGGCAATTCGGCCACGGATCGCGTCCCGGGAGTTGGCCGCAATACTCTGACGGGCCCGAACCTCGAAACGGTCGATATCCGCTTGTCGCGGGAGTTACCCTTCTTTGGAGAGCGGCTGCGAATTCGGCTGATCGGCGAGGCCTTCAACGTGACGAACCGCGCGAATTTTAACGGCATTCAGAACAGCAGATATGCATTCAATTCGATTACCAATACCTTCACGAATCGTGCCGATTATCTGCGCACTCTGAATACGTTCGATCCGCGCATTCTGCAGCTGGCCGTCAAAGTTATCTTTTAGCGAGCCTGTTGCCCCAATCGGCAGGGAAGGCGCAAATGAGATACACTTCGCCAATACTGCATGTCTTCCAGCTTCGAAAAGCACGTCTTTATC
>JBDUBZ010000413.1:0-3053 GCA_040003745.1 Terriglobia bacterium | reverse complement strand
GGGACGACTGCGAACCGGCGTTGGTGATCGTGTTTCCCGACGTGGTCACAGTTGTGATTACCGTTCCAAAGTCCCGGCCGCTGAAAGGCAGCGTGGCGGACCAGTTCGTCCATGCGGCCTTTGGATAGCCGCTGGCAGGCGCGGTGGGGCCGAGCTGCGCGGACCCGGCGGGAAGAACGACCGATAGCTCCGGGGTGTTGCACGTGGCTCCGGAATCGAGGCTCAGGCAAACGAGCACGGTGCGATTCGCCGCCGCGGCATCGGTGCCGAAGCCAAAGGTCAGGACGCGCAGATCGTCCATTACAACCTGTGGCGACCATCCTGAGACGGTAAGCGCCCCGTACTGATAATCCTGCACCGATGAAGGATCTATCGCGGCAAATATAGGGTCGCTGGCACTGCCCGCATAAGTAGCGAGCGTGCCGGCCGCGGCGGGCCACTTCGAAATGTTCGAGGCATTAGACCATGCGGAATTCAGGTCGAACGGGGCCGCAAAGACGTTGTTCACGTAGTCCTTGGTATTCGCCCATCCAGGCGACGTAATCCTCTTGATAGCCAGCCCGGTCATAGGATCGATGTAGATTTTCGAAGGATCGGTGAAATCGATCGAGGGCCACGCATAGTTACCGAAGCCCGCTGAGTTAAAGGGCGCGGATTCCGGCACGCTCTGGCCTAAAGGCGGGTCCTGCGTGCTGAAGGTATGAACGATTTCCGCGTCCATTCCGCACGTGACGCCCACCCAGTGGGCGGTGTTTGCCCGGAGAGCGCGCGAATAAAGCAGTCCGTCGGCGGCCTGGTCTGAGGTTCTGCGGCCCAGCACAAACGTGTGGTACGAACCTTCAATGAGCGATCCCGCGCGGTTGTCGAGATTGGCCCCCGCAAACAGAGCGGTGTCGGTATCGTGAACCTGCGGGGCGAAGCCGCTGTTTTCCGAGGCCCGGTATGAACACGGGCCGGTTTGATCGGTTACGATCCGGATCAGAGCCTGCGTAGCAGTCGCCTCAATCCCGGAAATGGTGGTTCTCGCGAATGAAAACGGGGCGATGCTAAGCGCCAGCCCCAGTGAAAGTGCGACCCTTCCCGACCGTGTGCTGAACTTCGGAAAATGCTTGCTCACGCGCGCACCCCGGAATAGTGTAGCCGTGCTTACAAATACTTGCCGAGCCGCGACCGTCAGGGAACGAGCCCGAAAAGCCGTCTTTTCGCATCCTGCTAAGTTGTGGTAAGGCAAGTTAGTTCACCTTCCAGTTCAGGAGAGTCGTTGAGATGGCGCCATTGGCCCAGTTGCTGTTGGCCACCCAGCATGCGCTGAGGCCTGACGCCGACGGGAAAAGCGCGGTGGCGCTTTCGGAGAAGAAGGCATCATAACTGGCGCCGCCATCCACTGAGATATAAAACGTTAAGACCCCGCCTGCGAGCACTATTCTGAGGGCGCTCATTGAAGGGACTGCAGCAACATAGCGAAGGCCCGCAAATCCAAGCGCCGTAGCCGGGTTAGACCAGTGAATCACGGCGACTCCGTTGCCACCGAAGATCGTGGTCCATCCAAAGCTGATGACTTTCGAGCCGTTTGTCAATCCGATGCCGCAGGTCGAATAGTTCACCGACCCGCTCGGGAAGCAGTTCACCATGGCGGCGTCCAGAGTAAAGCTCGTAGAAGAAAGAGGACTGCTGTCGACGCGAATCGCGAGATTATCCGTGTTCGATGCGGGCGACGGAAGATACATGTGCCGCGCGTGCGAACCCACTACCGCCTCGGTCGCGCCGCTGGGCTGATTGGCCCACGTAAAGGTCGCCGCATCCGGCAACCCCGTCGCGGTGTAGAGAGGAAAGTAATTCGCCCCGTTGTTTTTGGCGTAGAGGCCATCGAAGAAGGTGGGAGCGGCAGAACCGACGCCGGAATTCACTCTCACCCAGTTGCCGGCTGCTACCGCATTACAAGGCGCGACCCGAAAGCACTCATAGGTGTCGTTGTTCGTCAGATCGAGGTAAAAATCGCCCACTGCGGATGTGGGGATATTTCCGGGAACTCCGGTGCCACTGAATTTTTTGGTGACAGTGGTCGTGTCTATTGGCGTGCCGCTGCCCGAGATCACCTGTACCCAGTTTCCCGAACCAACAGCGGTACAGGTCGAAGCGCCAAAACACTGGTAAGTATTCAGATTCGTTGTGTCTGTATAGAAGTCTCCCAGGGCGGACCCGGCGGCGGCTCCCGGAGGCCCGGCGCCCACAAATTTGCGCGGCACAACGGCAGGATCCACCGCGATCAGAGAGGTGGAGGGACCCTGCGTGATGGTGATGCCCGTACCCGCCAGCGAAACCGGATTCGAGTTGAGAGCCGACCGAAGGTCCTGCCCGCTGGCGTCCCAGGAGCCGGGAACCGAGGATGCCCACATGCCGACAGGAATCGAGATTCCAGGGAAATCAGTCTGCGAATTCTCCACGACGCATCCGTTCAGACAGGTCACGCCGGAAGAGGCGGAACTTCGGACCTTGAGCGTGCCGGCGGGAGAGCCGTCCGACCCATCCGAGATATAAACTCTGACGACAGGCGTTCCACTTGAAATGATTATAGCCGAACTACTGGTGTAGGTGTATGAGACCCCACCCACGCGAGCGTGGCACGGAGCAACGATAGAACAATTTGCGCCCAAAGCGAGTGTGGCCGAATTGCTGAGCGTCAGGGCCGGTCCGATGTCGACCGTCGATGAGCCCGATCCCGATCCACCGCTGGTTCCGCCACCCTGAAGCGTCCAGATATTGGTGGCGGTACAAAAATAGATACTCTGCCCCGCAGCCGCCGTAATGAGGAAAAATGCTTCGCCGGCTGAGCACGTGGTGGGCAGAGCCGATCCCACGCGCATCGGTTTAGTTGAAGACGCAGCTGAGAAATCCACGATTCGGGATTGCAATCGTAAGTCAACCTGAGTCTGAGCCTGCGCCCGTGAAATTGCAAAACCAGTGAGGCAGAAGGTTGCCGCCGCGATGATTAAATGCCGCTTTTCGATTGCCATCCCGTTTCGTTTTCCTTTAAATACCGTCATGAGCATTTC
>JBDUBZ010000412.1:0-3068 GCA_040003745.1 Terriglobia bacterium | reverse complement strand
CATGGAGCCTTTCCCAGACTAGCATCCCTTTCTTTGGGTTCTTATATTACGGCGATCCGGGCTGGGCTACTACTCACATCCCCAACGCCAGTTGTCGGCAGCACCACGTTCGCCTCATAGCGGAACTCCGGTGGGAAATATTGTGAGCGATGGCGCTGCTGGCGCCGGTTACCTCAGGTAGATCTTGCGCGTCCGATTCAGACCCCAGTAATCGGCGGCGCGACTTCTTCTTCCAGAGTAAATAATCGACCGGGTGACAGCGATAGACTGTGTGGACGAAACTCCCGATGAAGCCCCTTCGCCGCGTCGCCGTTCTTGGAGCCGGAACTATGGGATCGCGCATTGCCGCGCAACTGGCGAATGCGCACGTGCCGGTCCTGCTGCTCGATATCACCGAGGAACTCGCCCGCAAGGGACTCGACGCTGCCAGAACGAGCCGGCCCGGGGCGTTTTTCGCGGCTGATAATGCTCGCCTGATCTCTATCGGCTGCTTCGACAAAGATCTGCCCCAGGTAAAAGACTGCGACTGGATCATTGAAGCCGTTTCGGAAAATCTCGCGATCAAACGGAGCCTCTATTCGCGGGTGCTGGAGCAGCGCTCGCCCGGCACAATCGTGTCCACCAACACGAGCGGCATTCCGCTCAGCCGGATCGCCGAGGGTTATCCCGAAGAATTCAGGCAGAATTTTCTGGGGACGCACTTCTTCAATCCACCGCGTTACCTTCATCTGGCGGAATTGATTCCGGGACCTGAGACCAGGCAAGATGTTCTCGCCCGCATAAGCACTTTCTGCGATCTGCATCTTGGCAAGGGCGTGGTGCCCTGCAAAGATACGCCCAACTTTATTGCTAATCGGATTGGCTCGTTTTTTGGTTCGACGGTTCAGAAGCTCACCATTGAACACGACCTCACCATCGAAGAAGTGGATCTACTCACGGGCAAGCTGATCGGGCTTCCCAAAAGCGCCAGCTACCGTCTGCTCGATATCGTCGGACTGGATGTCTGGGCGCACGTTTCAGCCAACCTTTACGACGCGGCGCCGAACGATGCTTTCCGCGAACGCTTCACGGTGCAGCCATTCCTGCGGGAGATGATTGCGCGGGGCTGGCTGGGCGAAAAGACGGGGCAGGGCTGTTACCGGCGCGTCGGCAACGCCGGTGAGATCCACGCCATCGACTGGAAGACGCTGGAATATCACGCGGCCGAAAAGCCCCGTTTTGCTTCGCTCGAAACCATCCGGAAAATGGAACCGCTGGCGCACCGGCTCCGGGCCCTGATAACGCTCGACGACAAGGCGGGGCGCTTCCTGTGGCAGGTGCTCAGCGATCACATTGTGTATGCCGCGATTATGGTGCCAGAGATTTCCGACCGCATCGTGGAAATCGACAGGGCCATGAGGTGGGGGTACGCGAATACGCTGGGTCCGTTCGAGCTGTGGGATGCGCTGGGTTTCGAAGCGACGGCGCGCCGGATCGAAGCGGAGGGACGGGCGCTGCCGGAAAACGTGCGGAGAATGCTGTCCTCCGGCGCCACGTCGTTCTATCGCGCGACGGACCGGGACCAGCATCCGGGCACGCAATACTTCGATCTGGCGGGCTCGGGTTACCAGGTGCTGGAACCGCGGCCGGGGATTATTTCGCTTTCGGAGCTGAAGCGCGCGCGTGGTGTGGTCGCGAAGAATCCGGGCGCTTCGCTGATCGATCTGGGAGATGGCGTGCTGTGTTGCGAGTTTCACAGCAAGATGAACTCGGTGGGCGGGGATGTCATGAGCATGGCCCAGGCCGGTCTGGCGGAGCTCGAAAGAAATTTCGACGCCATGGTGATCGGCAATCAGGGCGAAGCTTTTTCCGCGGGCGCTAACCTCATGATGATTCTGCTCTCGGCCCAGGAAGAAGAGTGGGATGAGCTTAACGCCATGATCCACGGCTTCCAGCAGATGAATATGGCGCTGAAGTATTCGCCGAAGCCCGTGGTGGCGGCTCCGTTTGGCCTGGCGCTGGGCGGCGGCTGCGAGATCCCGCTGCATTGCGCGCGGGTTCAGGCGTCCGCGGAACTTTATATGGGGATGGTGGAAGTGGGTGTCGGAGTCATTCCGGCCGGCGGCGGGTGCAAGGAAATGCTGCTGCGATCCCGCGATCTTAAAAAAGTCTTCGAGCAGATCGGCTTTGCCAAAGTTTCGACCAGTGCGGACGAGGCACGCTCATTTCGATATCTTCGCGATGGCGATCGCATCTCCATCAACCCCGAGCGCCTGCTTGACGATGCCAAACAGCTCGCTTTGTCGCTCGTGCCAGGGTATTCGCCCGGCGCGCCCCGCACCGATATACAGGTTTCGGGCGAAGCGGGCTTCGCGCTGATGAAGATGGGTGTGTGGATGGCCCGCGAGGGCGGCTATATTTCCGAATACGATTCGGTGATCGGGGAGAAGCTGGCGCACGTTCTCAGCGGCGGTCGCCCGGTCGGGACGCCCCAGGTTTCCGAGCAGTTTTTACTGGATCTGGAACGCGAGGCATTTCTCAGCCTTTGTGGCCGGCGGGAAACGCAGCAGCGGATTCAGCACATGCTCAAAACAGGCAAGGCATTGAGGAATTAGAGCAACAAGCGTGTTTCCGCTCGCTTCGGCTAAAACTGTCATGGCGGTATCGTCATCCGGCCGACGTGTTACTTTCGGACAGCATGGGCAAATTCCTGTTGGGCCTTCTGACCGGCGCAGTACTCATCGTCCTCATTCTTGTGATCGGATTTTTCGCCGTCGCATCCTTTAAATCGAAGCCTCCCACGGTGGCGGACGGATCGACATTGATTCTCCATCTCACGGGCGACATTCCCGAAAAGCCCGGGTTCGAGATCCCGCTCCCCATGTTCTCGGGCAGAACTTCCATTACGGTGCAGAACGTCTGGAGCATGCTGCGCCGGGCCGCGTCCGATTCGCGCATCAAGGCCGTTGTTTTCGAGCCGGACGGCGCTGGGGTGGGCTGGGCCAAGATGCAGGAGATTCATTCCGATATCGAGGAGTTTCGTAAATCGGGCAAGCCCATTTACGCTTATTTGAAAGCTCCGGGTACGC
>JBDUBZ010000120.1:0-10359 GCA_040003745.1 Terriglobia bacterium | reverse complement strand
CGATCTCGGCCAGCTGGTCCTTCAGGGTGCGCTTCCCGGCCCGATTCGCGCCGCGGGCTCCGGTACCGACCTGGCTGTCCGGCACCACACCGGTGTCCCATATCAGCGTGCCGCGTGGATGTACGATCAGGTATCCGGCCACCGTGAGATCCGTGACGGCAAGTTCATCTTTCTGGAACCGGTATTGTGCGGGATTGTTGTTGGTGAGTTTGCCGAGGTCGAAAACGTAGAGTCTTACTGTCTTCGGTTTCTCCGCCCTTGTTTGTCCCCACAATCCCATTGCGGCGACGCTCAGGATAACCGCTATTGCGCCCGATGTTACCGCGGCTGCCCGCTTTATTGATTTCCTCATATATTCGGTTTCCCTTACGTTATCAGGTTGTTTGTACAATCTGCGCAAAGACGGACGATGACCGGCACGATTGGTTCAGCAGACGCCGAGTGCACCTCCTTGCGGGTTGCGGATATTCAACGTAAAGGAGAATTATGCACCGAAGCCCGCGATTGTAAGCTCGTTGCAGGCGCCAAGCTGACCCCCCGAAAGGGCGTGCGTTCCTCCCTGGGCAATTGATACATCCCCTTAAAACTGTCGAAGATGTCCTGCTGCGGTGTCGAAGATGTCGTGGAACCGTAAAACTGGAAGTCGCGTGTCCGGACCCCCGAAACGTCCATGAAGGCCGGAAGCTGAGCTGGCACCAGTATCCAGCTCAACTTGCCCAACGAATTATGCTCGTCAAACAACCCGTCGACCGCTGACGAAATGAACGATCAAAGAGATGACGGCGAAGATGAGAAGCAGGTGGATTAAGCCGCCGGCAACGTGAAACGCTGTTACCCCCAGTAGCCAGGCAACCAGTAAAATGATGAATAAGACTACAAACATTGTTGCTCCTTTTGGGCGGGAGTAGCTCGCACCCAAAAGGAAACAGGCATTTGCGTTGCCAATCTGCCGCCCCGAGGGCGATTTATAGAGCGTTAACGAAGCTCTGAAAGAGTTTGCGCTGTTCGGGGTCGCGTAACGCCTGATCCTCGGGGTGCCACTGCACCGCGAGAACGAAACGACGGCCCGGCATCTCCACAGCTTCAATGGTTTGATCGTCTTCCGACCTCGCGCACGCGGAAAGGCCGGGAGCAAGCCGCGCTACCGCCTGATGATGCCGGGAATTCACCTGCCACTCGGAGGTTCCGGCGATAGTCGCAAGCAGGGTGCCGGGCGCGATGGCGACGGCGTGCGCCGGCAGGCCGCGATCTTCCGTGCGCCTGCGATGGAAAGCGGTGGTTGCGAGGTGCTGAGTCAGGGTGCCGCCCAGATGCGCGTTCAGGATCTGCATGCCCCGGCAGATGGCAAACACCGGCAGACCGCGGGTAAGGGCCTCATCGATCAGGTGGCCTTCGACGGCGTCCCGCTCATCGTCGGGCGTGTCTGTTTCGGGCTGGGCCATTTCGTGATAGAGGGCGGGGTTCACGTCCGAGCCGCCCGTCAGCAACAGGCCCCCGGCGGCTCCCAGGGAAAGCCCCGCCGTCGCTTCGGCGAGCAGGGGATCGCCGCCCACGAGCTCCAGTGCATCGGCGTAGCGGCGGCCGTCTTCGAGTTCGCGGTAAACCACCAGAACACTCATCGATCCTATTGTCGCGCCCGGCTCTATTCCGGCTGGATGATCATGCCTGGATAATATGGTCGCGTGCCCGGCCCACTTGCGCGTCTGCGAGGAGATCTGGATTTCATGCCTTCTCCCGTGGAAGACAGGCCTGGGCTGCTGATTCGCGATTCGTTCCGGTATTCGGACGCGGTGCTGATCGTGCCGCCAGCCCTTGTGGAAAGCCTGAGTTGTTTCGACGGGCAGCAGACCCGGCGGGAGCTGCGCGAAAGCCTGGCGCTGGTCGCCGAAGATGAGGCCATCCCGGAGCTGGAACAGCAGATGATCGACGCTCTTTCGGGCAGCGGATTCCTCGAAGACGAAAACTATCTGCGGATGAAAGACGCTGCGCGGCGGGCCTTCGTCGAAGCGCCACTCAGAGAGCCGGCCCATGCAGGATCGGGCTATCCGACAGAACCTGGGGAACTGCGCAGCACCATGGATGAGTGGATGGGGGATGGGGCCGGCGCGGCTTCAGACGGGGGGTTGGTGGGGATTGCGGCGCCCCACGTGAGCCCAGCCGGCGGGTACCTGTCGTACCGGTCGGCATACCGGCTGCTGGCGCCTGAGTACAGAGACCGCACGTTTGTGGTGCTCGGCACTTCACACTACGGTCAGCCCGAAAAATTCGGGCTCACGCGGAAACCCTACGTGACTCCGTTTGGCGCAACGGTTCCCGATACGGCACTGGTGGATGAGCTGGCGGCGGCGGCGCCGGGAGCTATCGCAATGGAAGATTACTGTCATGCGGTGGAGCATTCGATCGAGTTCCAGGTGCTGTTTCTGCAGTCCATCTATGGGCCCGATATTCGAGTGCTGCCGATTCTCTGCGGTTCGTTCGCCCGCAGTATCTATCGCGGTGGCAAGCCCGAAGCGGACGAGGGTGTCGAAAGGTTTCTGAACGCTCTCGGCGAGGCGGGTGAGCGCGAGAAGAACCGGCTGTTCTGGGTGCTCGGCATCGATATGGCGCACATGGGACGCCGCTACGGCGATACGGTGACCGCTGTCGCGAATGAAGGCGAAATGCTCGGCGTGGATGCGCGCGACCGAAGGCGGATTCATTCGATAGCCGAGGGCGATGCGGAGGCGTTCTGGGATAACGTTCAGGAGAACCACGACGATCTGAAGTGGTGCGGATCGTCTCCACTCTATACTTTTCTGAAAGCGAATCCGGGAGCGCGGGGGCGGCTGGAGCGTTATGAGCAGTGGAATATCGATCCACAGAGTATTGTGAGCTTCGCCGGAATATCGTTTCGGTAAACCGAGGGTGATCGTGCGAATACTCCTGGCGAGGGTGGGTGGCTGCCTTCGCCGTGGCCAATAGCTAGTCGCTGCAGGTGTTGTTGGCGATGACGTTCTGAGCGGCTTTTACGCCGGCGGCCATGCCGATGCAGTGCGATTTAATGCCGTAGCCCTGAATCACATTCGAGCGAATGACATTGTCTCGGGTAACCGCGGGACGTCCACCATTGTCACTCAGATAAATACCGCTCCGCAGCAGATCCGGCTGATCGAGCGCGTAATTGCAGCGCGCGCTCACGGGCATGGCGCCGCAGTGTGCGAGATTTATGCCCGTGAATCGATTGCCCTCAACGCGATTGTTATGACCGACGAGAAAAACGGCCCCATAGGCGAATCCCCGCAGCGTATTATTTGCGATCACTATGCCGGACGGCTCCATCTCAGGATTGTTGTTGCCGAACACGATGCCATAATGCAGCGCCGGATACGCCTCAATCGCCATAGCGTTGATGCACGAATTTCCGCGCACTTCGCCATCGTGGAAACCATCGAGATCGATGCACTGCCCATTCACGCCGGTGAAACGGTTGCCGAGGTACAGGGAATGATCCACGTTGCCGGCGGTATCGAGCGCCACCGCCACCCCATGGCTTTCGACGTCCACGTAACTCACTGGATAGCCAAGCTGAGAGCCGGAGTTGTTTTCCACCCGCACACGCGTAGCATGACCCACCTGAATGGCGTCACGCCCCACGGTTGTGATAGTGTTGCCGCGGATCACGCCATCGGCAGAGCGGGGAGACCGGGAATAGGAGTGAGTCCAGATGGCATTGCCTGCGATGCGCGCGAAACTGGACCGCCGGATCTCAAACCGGCTGACACCTTCTTCGAAAAGAATTCCCCCGGAAGTATTGTTGCGGCCCGCCGTATTCAGAGTGCCGCTATCTTCAATGCGGACCGAATCGACCACCACTTCGGAGGACGCGTTCACAATCAGCGGAAAGGTTTTGATGCGGCTGAAATGCACGCTGCGAACTTCAATGCCCCGGCTGTTGCGAATCACGATTCCGTTGTCCGGATAAAAATCGGCGAAGGCGGCCTCTTTGAGCGGCAGATACCAGGGCGATTTCAGCGTGGTGCGATTGCCTCGAATGGAGAAGCCGAGCAGTTTGACTCCCGAAGCCCCATCGACGGTGATCGCCGCACTGCCCTGAAAGGACGGGTCCATCACCAGAATGCTGCCGCGGCCGTCGCCGATGATGGCCGCGTCTTTGCTCCCCTTGCGGATTTCAAGCGGATGGGTGAGGTGAGTTTCGCCGGGCGGGAGGCGCAGGATTCCATGCACATCCGTCAGCAGAACCAGGGCGAAAAGAGCGGCGACCAAGCGAGAACTAATTGGCGGGCGGAGGCGGCGCAGGCGCATCGGCCTTAGCCGGTCCCGCAGCGGGCTTTACCAGAGACTTGACCGGGCTGATGAGGATGTGGGCGTTGCGGCCTTCCATGCGCGGCATCCCATCGACGGCGCCAAAAGCGGTGAGGTCCTCGGCGAAGCGCAGCAACAGCTTGCGTCCCAGATCGGTGTGGGCGATCTCACGGCCGCGGAACTGCACCACAGCTTTCACGCGATTGCCTTCCTGCAGAAAACGGATAGCGTGATTTTTTTTGAAATCGTAGTCGTGGTCATCCGTGTTCGGCCTGAACTTCAGTTCCTTGACCTGGACCACGTGCTGCTTTTTCTTGGCTTCGTGCTGCTTCTTTTTTAATTCGTATTGATAATGGCCGTAATCGATGGCTTTCGCAACGGGCGGGACGGCGGTGGGCGAAACCACGACCAGGTCGAGGCCCAGCTCCTGGGCTCTTCGCAGAGCCGCAGCCGTGGGCATTACTTCGGCTGTTCCATCTGGAAACACGGCGCGGACTTCGCGCGCGCGGATCGATTCGTTAACGTTTTCTCGGCGACTGGGCTTTCGAGGCGGGAAGTTGCGGCCTGGAATCATGCGGAAAAGGGACTATCCAGCAACATAATTTGATTATCTCGATAGTAGCATCCCAGGCTTAGGCAGGGCGTCTAATTCGAAGAATCCCGCTGCCGCGTGTTGGTGACACCCAGCAAAATACCCAGACCAGCCAGGATGAGTACACCGACACCGATCCACATGGGGGGCATGTGCATCAGAAACGCTCCAGTGGCTAAACCAATGATCACCAGGACAAAACCGACCATATAGATACCGAATGACATGTTGACACTCCAAGGGGGCCAATTGCCCTCGATTCTTCAATGGCAATTGAAGTTCCAATCCCGATAGGCGCGCTTTCAGCTATGCGGAGTCGCGCGGCTTTTCGAACGTAGGCAACACGGGCAGATAGACGGAAAAACATAATCCTCCGCCCAGTGGGTTTTCCGTGGTGAGAAAGCCATCGTAGAGCGCCAGAAGAGTCCGGGTAGCAGATATGCCCTGGATGTCGGCCGCATCTTCGACACCTGGCCGGAAGGCGAGTGGTTCGGCGTCCCCGACCGACAGGATGGCGTAGTCGCAAGCCACGGCCCGGGCTGCCGGGGGTAAGTCCGCCGCGCCCGCTCCGGCCGACGACGTACCGATGCGCACACCCCCGCCCTCTACGACGCGGCCGCGGAGAGCCGCCGTCAGGTTCATGAGAATCTGCCGGATATGTTCGGCATCGGCGTGCACGGGCAAAGGGCCGGGATGCAGCGACAGGATCAGAGAAATTTTCGCACCAGGGCGCAGTGCGTTCAGAAAAGTATGAAGGGGCTGCTCGGCCTCGCGGACGACCCAGTTCAGTTCGGTAAGCGCGGCGGCTTCCATCTCGCGACGGCTGAAGGAAAGCAGTTGCGCGGTCAGCCCGGCGGCGCCGTCCGCGGCGGTCATCAGATGCCCTGCGCTCACGTAAGCGGTATGGCTGGGATTCAGGTCCGCCAGCACCAGATGGGCATAGCCGGAAATTACCGTAAGAATATTACTGAAATCGTGCGCGATCCCGTTTGCGAGAAGCCCCAGAGCTTCAGCCTTCTGCCCCTCGCGTAATTGCGCTTCCAGGCGGGATTTCTGAGTGATGTCCGTGAGAGTGCCCTCGAAATAGAGCGGCTTTCCCTCTTCATCGCGCACCACGCGGGCATTTTCCTGGACGGTGATGGTCTCACCGTCCCGGCGGCGCAACTCGTACTCGACATTCTGGAAGCTGCCCTCCTGATCGAGCCTTTCTATGAGCTGAGTTCGCAGAGCCGTATCCACATAAAAATCGCTCGCGATGTCGACGTCGTTGAGATCGGCTTCGCTCGCCACGCCGAGCATCCGCAACAGCATCGGGTTCGCCGCGACGATGCGGCCCTCGGGAGTGCTTTGATACACGCCCTCGAGAACATTCTCAAAAAGCCCGCGGAACTTTGCTTCAGAGCGGCGCAGCGCATATTCGGCGTTCTTACGCTCCGTGATGTCAGTCATCATCGAGAGCACGGCAAGCGTCTCGGTTTTCGGATTCCAGAAGGTATTCGAGGAGGTCAGAACCCAGACTTCCGTACCATCGGATTTGCGCAGCCGGCGGTCGAACTGTTCCTTCATTCCGACGCGGCGGCTTTCGAAGCGGATTCTCTCGATGGAAAGATCCTCCGGGAAAAAGATCTCCTCGCTCCTGCGCCCCACCAGTTCATCCACCTGCACACCGGTTATCTCACCCAAACGCGGATTGGCGTAGGTAACAATCCCACGCTCGTCAAGCACCCAGATGCCCTCAGATGCCGTCTCGACAACTCTGCGGCTCCAATCCTCATTGCGGGCGGCGCGATTCGCGGCTCGCTGCAGCCGCACAATACCCACACAGAGCAGCAGGCCTTCCAGAATAAAGATGGCGGCGCGGGCCATGATCTCCCTCGTGCTGTAACCGGACTCCCGCAGAAAGATGGCCGACCCGAATGCCGTGACAGCCGCTATAGAGGAGATTCCGGGCCCGAATCCGGCGCCCGTGGCGCTCACGATTACAGCCGTGAAGCCGATCAGGAACGGCATAGCCGGTACCCCGAACCACCGGGTGAGGCAAATCTGCGCGAGCCATGCCAGCCCGCTGACGCTGAACGCAAAAAGATATCGGGACCAGAAAGGCACCGGCGGCCGAAATGACCCGGTGGTGTTAGACAAATCCGGCAAGCGACAAACAAATCATAGCGTATTGGCCGCTGCCGGCCGGGGCTCAGACAGCAGTGAAAAGAGCAGTCCGAAAACGACCACGACCAAAGCTCCGATGACGTTGTACCAGAGAAAGGCGATTTTCGTCAGCAGTGCGCAGGCCACAATGGCCGCTTCGCCCACCAGCATGGCCCAGAATGCCGCGCCGCCCTGTACGCGGCGAAAGAAGAAAGCCAGAATAAACACGCCGAGAAGTACCGGGTAAAAAAAAGAACCAATCTGGTTCACGGCTTCCACCAGCGATCCGAGGTTTTTGGCGTACTGCGCGAAGATTACCGCCCAGAGGCCCCAACCCGCGGTGAACCACCTCGAAACCAGCAGGTAATGGTGGTCCGTGGCGTCCCTGCGGAAGTGTCTGCGATAGATATCCATCACGCTGACAGCCGCAAGGGAATTCAGCTCTCCGGAACTCGACGACATGGCCGCCGTGAAGATCACGGCTATCACCAGACCCACCACGCCCGCCGGAAAATAGCGGGTCACGAACGTCATGAAGATGTAGTTCGTGTCGTTGTAGCCTTTCTGGTGCTTTGACTTCTCGTAAAGCCGGATGCCGGTGCTGCGTGCAGCATCGATATCGGTCTGCGCCGATCGATAGTCGCCAAGGGCCGCGGCGAGTTTCGGTTTATCTTCCACTTTGCGGGCGTCATTCAGCGCGAAGGCGGCCTGTTTGCGGCGCTCCCACGCCGCCTGGTATTTCGCCTCGACGCCAGGATACGCGCGATCGGCGGACACGGCCTTTGCGGCCGTCGTGTCGAAGAGCATGGGCGGAGGCACGAAGAGAAAGAACACGAACACCATGGCGCCCACAAACAAAATGAAGAACTGCATCGGGACTTTCGCCATGGCGTTGAACAACAGCCCCAGGCGGCTTTGCGACACCGACTTTCCGGTGAGATACCGCTGCACCTGCGATTGATCGCAGCCGAAGTAACCGAGCGCGAGGAAGGAGCCGCCAATCAGTCCGCTCCACAGGTTGTAGCGATTACCGGGATCGAACTTGAGATCGACCGCGTTGAGCTTGCCGACCGCGCCCGCGAGATAGACCGCGTCCCCGAAACTAATGCCCGCCGGCATGAGCGAGACCACCGTAATCAGCCCGAGCACCAGTCCCGAAAAGATGATGGACATCTGGAGAACATCCGTCCATGTCACAGCCGGGATGCCGCCTTTAGTCGTATAGATAACGCAGACGATGCCGATGATCGCGGTGGTAAACCTGTCGGGCCAGCCGAAGATCACGCTCATCACGATGGCTGGCGCATAAATCGCAATTCCCACGGCCATGCCGCGCTGCACCAGAAACACCACGGCCGCCAGGGCGCGGGTGCGGGCATCGAATCTCTTTTCGAGATACTCGTAAGCCGTATAGACGCCCGAGCGATGGAAGATGGGCACGGCCGTGGCCGAAAGAATCACCATCGCGACCGGCAGTCCGAAATAGAACTGCACGAAGCGCATGCCATCCACATAAGCCTGCCCGGTGGTGGCGATAAAAGTAATCGCGCTCGCC
This sequence comes from Terriglobia bacterium, assembly GCA_040003745.1. GTDB lineage: Bacteria > Acidobacteriota > Terriglobia > Bryobacterales > Bryobacteraceae > BOG-234. The sequence continues at coordinate 1,765 of JBDUBZ010000120.1, read as the reverse complement.
TGGGTGGCCATGATCGACAAGCCCATGGCATACCAGGGCATGGTCTTGCCGGCCAGCAGATACTGATTTACGGTCTTGCTTCCCCGCCCCCGCCACAACCCAAAACTCGGGATGGCGACGATGGTGAAGATCATGACGACCCAGTCGAGGGTCGTCATGAAAAATATTGCGTGAATCGATAGAAAACGAAAATCAGGAACGCGAGCCACAGCAGGACGGCGATGTTCACGTTCCGCCACCGGCCCAGAATCGGGGGCGGTTCGGTGTCGCGCATCTCGGCCGGAAGACTCATGCAGGCTATTGTGTCAGGTACGCATGGGCGCACCGGCACTGCCGCGCGCGGCTTTGACCTTCTCGCCCAGTTGCGCGGGCGTGTAAGGCTTCTGCACGAATCCAGCGATGCGCTGGCCTTCAAAGCGCCGCAGCGCCTCGGCTTCGCTGACACCACTCGACAGGATCACGGGGATATCCTCGCGAATCTCGCGCACGCGCAGCAGCGCTTCTTCCCCGCCCATATTGGGCATTTTCAAATCGAGAACGATGGCCCCGATTTCTCCGTGGCGATCGGCGAATACGCTCACGGCTTCCTGGCCGTCGGAAGCTTCGAGAACGCTGTACCCCAGCCGTTCCAGTGCATTTCTCGCCGCACTGCGGACTATTTCCTCATCGTCCACCACCAGCACGATGCCCTCGCCTGCCCGATTCCGGGAAGTATGGGCACGCGTGGGTGGAGCCGCCTGGACCGGGGCCGCCGGCAGAAATATTCTGAAGGTTGTGCCAACGCCGGGCGCGCTCTCCACCTGGAGAAGTCCTTTGTGGGTGCCTACAATGCCCAGCACGGCGGAGAGACCCAGGCCGCGGCCGGTGAACTTGGTCGTGAAAAACGGATCGAAAATGCGCGATTGCGTGGGGCCATCCATCCCGCAGCCGGTATCACGCACTTCAAGAACGATATATCGGCCTGCCTGAAGGCGCTCGCCCCTATGACCGAGGGCAAGCCTGTGCTCATCGGCATCCATGAGGCCTGTGCGAACGAAGACCTCTCCCGGGCAACCATCGGCGATCGCTTCCGCCGCGTTGATCACCAGATTCATGACCAGCTGGTGAATCTGCCCGGAGTCGCCCTCAATCGGCGGCAGGTGTTCGGCGAGGTCGAGATGCAGGGTGACGAAGGGAGAAATCGAGGTCCGGATCAGCCTGGAAATCTCGTCCACCAACCCGGAAATATCGATCGGCTGCACATAAAATCTGCCCTTGCCCGCGTAGGCCAGCAACTGGCTGGTCAGTTCGGCCGCCCGTTCTCCGGCACGAACGATTTCATGCAGCAACCCGCGATTCTCGCCGTGCATGGTGTCGAGCACGAGACTGGCGTTCCCCAGAATTCCGACCAGAAGATTATTGAAATCGTGGGCGATTCCTCCCGCCAGCACTCCGAGGCTTTCGAGCTTCTGGGCCTGCTGCATCCGCTCGCTCAGATTCCGCAGATCGGTAATGTCCCTGGCAATATGAGACGCGCCGATGATTTGTCCTTCGCGATTCCGGATGGGCGAAATCGTGAGAGACACGGGGATCCGGCTGCCGTCTTTGCGAACGCGCCCGGTTTCGAAGGCAATGACCTGCTCGCCCCGCGGGAGCCGCTCAAGAATCCCTGTCTCTTCCTCACGCAGCTCGTGGGGCACCAGAATCTGCATCGATTTCCCAGCCACCTCGTCGCTCGTAAAGCCGTAGATCCTTTCCGCACTCGAATTCCAGGTGAGAATCCTAC